>DAHUXT010000159.1 GCA_027307065.1 Ktedonobacteria bacterium | reverse complement strand
GCCGTCCTTCTTCGAGATCGAGGCGCTGGCGCTGTTCTATCAGCCGGGAAATGGCGGGCTGCATGACGCCTTCTGGGCCTTGCTGCTGATGGGTGGCCTTGGGGCTTTCCAGATCACCCTGCTGCTGCGCCGGAGCGGCTTCACGCCGCGGCCGCAGGAGGTCGAGGCCGCGCTGGCGCTCGGTCCGCGGCAGTCGGTCGAGCGGATGCTGGCCACCATCGCGCCTGCGCGCGGGCTGGTCTGCACGGCGCTGCGCTACTTCAATGCGGCAGGGGCGAGCGAGCGCAACGGCGAAATGCATACGCCGGAGACGCATCTTATCCCGCTCGTGCTGAGCGCGGCGGAGCGTAACGCCCCCGTCAACATCTTTGGCACCGATTACCCAACACCCGACGGCACAACCATCCGCGACTACGTGCATGTCTCCGACCTCGCGAACGCCCATCTACTCGCCCTTACCCGCGAGCAGCCCGGCCTTCGTATCTATAATGTCGGCACAGGCGTGGGGTACTCGGTGCGCCAGGTGGTGACGGCGGCTCAGCAGGTGACTGGGATCGATTTCCCGGTGCATGAGCTGCCCCGGCGTCCCGGCGACCAGATCGAGAGCGTCGCCAGCGCTGAACGCATCGAGGCCGAACTCGGCTGGCAGGCGCGCTATACTGATATCAAAGACATTCTTGCGACCGCCTGGGCATGGCGGCAAAGCCATCCCCACGGCTACGATGAATAGGCGAGAGCGTTCGCAAATACGCACATTGGAGGTGCGACATGCCATTTGGCGCACATTGGTGGGACCTGATCCCGATAGTCGTGCTGGCGCTTCTGATCTTCGGGCCGAAGCGACTCCCGCAGATGGGGTCTTCTATCGGCGAGACCATCAAAGAGTTCAGGAAATCGATGAAAGAGGCGACACAACCCACACCCACCGCGACGCTGCCCGCCACCCAGCCAGAGACGTTGACGGCAACCCAGCCGGCAGCCCCCGAGGCGATCGCTGACGCCACGGTGGAGAGCAAGGGCGAGTAACGGCGAGTAACGGCGTAGTCCATGTAAGGAGCCAAGAGTTCGATGGACCAGCCAGCGACAGCTCATGGACCCGACCAGCCACTCTGCCCGCGTGTCCCGCATATGCTCTATGGCGGCGACTACAACCCGGAGCAGTGGCCTGAGGATGTCTGGCGGGAGGATGCGCGCGCCATGCGCGAGGCGGGCGTTAATCTCGTCTCGGTCGGCATCTTTTCCTGGGCACAGTTGGAATCGCGACCCGGCGAGTACAATTTCGGCTGGCTGGACCGTGTGCTCGCCATCCTGCACGAACACAGCATCGCGGTGGATCTGGCGACCGCCACGGCATCGCCGCCGCCCTGGCTGGCGCATCGGCATCCAGAAAGCTTGCCAGTCACGGCAGACGGTGTGACGCTCTCACCCGGCGGACGCCAGCACTATTGTCCCAGCAGTTCGGCCTATCGTGAGGCGGCGGGGGCGCTCACGCGCGCGATTGCCAACCGTTACAAGGATCATCCCGCCCTGGCGATGTGGCATATCAACAACGAGTACGGCTGCCATGTCTCCGCCTGCTACTGCGACGCCTCAGCCGCCGCGTTCCGCCGCTGGCTCGCCGAGCGCTACGGCGACATCGACAAGCTCAACGACGCCTGGGGCACCGCGTTCTGGAGCCAGCGCTACGACCAGTGGGACGAGATACTGCCGCCACGGCGCGCGCCTACGTTTAGCAATCCAACGCAGCAACTGGACTTCTACCGCTTCAGCTCGGACGCGCTGCTGGCGCTGTTCGACATGGAACGCGACATCCTGCGCGAGATCACGCCGGATGTGCCCATCACCACTAACTTCATGAACTTCTTCAAGCCGCTGGACTACTGGAAGTGGGCCAAGCACGAGGACATCGTCACCAACGACAGCTATCCCGATCCGTTTGACCCGGAGGCGCACATCCACTATGCCGCGATGGCGCACGACCTGATGCGCTCGCTCGGCGGCGGACGCTCGTGGTTCATGATGGAGCAGACACCCAGCGCGGTCAACTGGCGGCCACAGAACGCGCTCAAACGCCCCGGCCAGATGCGCCTCTGGAGCATGCAGGCGGTGGCTCATGGCGCCGATGGCATCCTGATGTTTCAGTGGCGGGCAGCAAAGGCTGGCGCGGAGAAGTTCCACGGCGGCATGCTGCCTCACGTCGGCACGGAGAACTCGCGGGTCTGGCGCGAGGTGGTAGAACTTGGGCACGATCTGCAAAGGCTCGACGATCTCATGGGCGCGCGCACACCCGCGCAGGTGGCGATACTGCTCGACTGGGAAAGCTGGTGGGGCCTGGAACTGGACTCCAAGCCGTCCGCGAGCCTGCGGCTGTATGACCAGGTGTATAGCTACTACCGCGAACTCTACGCCGCCAACGTCGCGGTGGATTTCGTCGAGCCGGGGGCCGATCTTGCTGGCTACAAGCTGGTGCTCGCGCCCAACCTCTATATGGCGCGCGGCGGCATCGCAGCCGACCTGGAAAGCTTTGTCGCGGGCGGCGGCACGCTGGTGATGTCGTTCTTCAGTGGCATCGTCGATGAGCGCGACCATATTTTGCTCGGCGGCTATCCAGCGCCATTCCGCAAGGTGCTGGGGCTGCGCGTCGAGGAGTTCGAGCCGATCGCGCCAGGCGAGACGAATGGTCTGATCGTTCCCGGCGTGAGCGGCAGCGCGGCATTTGCGTGCGATCAGTGGCGTGACGAGATCACTCTGGATGGCGCCGAGGCCGTGGCAAACTTTGCCTCCGATTATTACGCGGGCCATCCGGCTGTCACTCGCCACCGCTTCGGCGAAGGCACAGCATACTATCTCGGCACGCGCCCGGACGCATCATTCATGCGCTGGCTACTGGATCGCGCCTATGCCGATGCCAGTGTCGCGCCGTCGGCCACGTCGCCAGCGGGCGTGGAGGTGACGCGGCGCATCCATGGCGAGACGCGCTATCTCTTCGTGCTCAACCACAATACGCACGAAGTCCAGTTCACGCTGCCCGGCCCAGCGCGTGATCTGCTCACCGGAGCCGACAGCCCGCCGACGATCAGGCTCGCTCCCTATGGCGTCGCGGTATTGCGGGAGCAGGTATAATACCGATTTCGCCTCGGTCGTTGTCATATGGGGGAACGGGCGAATGAGTCAGGTCGCAGCCAGCCACGTGTCGCCATTAGCCGCGGTATTCATGCTGCGGCGGGGCGACTATTCTTTCATGCGAAGTGCAGACGGGTGCCGACGCTCCCCTGCACATAGGCGCTGGCGAACCGGCGCGCGACCTCGTGAGTTGCCTTCCAGCCGGTGCAGTGGCCGGGCACCAAAACTTGCGGCGCAATGTCGCTAAGGGCGTCGAGCGTGGTCGGGATCACTGGCTCCATGATCGCTCCGGTCAGATGCATGCCGCCGACGAATGCGTAAATGGTGTCTATGCCCGTCAGTCGTCGCGCGTGGAGCATAACGTTGATCGCGCCGGCATGGCTGCAGCTGGAGAATACCACGAGTCCCTTACCCTTGAGGTGGATGACGACAGCCTGGTCGTCCCATACCCAGATATCGGGCTGCCAGCCGTGCTCCGTCTGCATCTGTTGCAACGGGAATCCCTGCTCGAATGGCGTGACACGCTCCACCTGGCCGGTCACGAGCACGGTGTCGTCCAACAGCAATGAGGGGCCGCGCTCCTCGATGATATCGACGCCTTCGCGGTCGAGGTCGTTGTGGCTCGGCGGCGGCAGATGGAGCTCGTCGCCATTGGGGAAGACGAGGCGACGGTCGCGCCAGACATCGGGATGCAGCACCAGCGGCATGCCGCGCCTGCCCAGACGACGAAACATTCCCGCGAGGCCTCCATGGTGATCGGCGTGCCCGTGCGAGAGAATAACGGCGCGCAGGTCTGCCACGCGGGTATCCAGCACGTCCAGATTGTGCAGGGCGGTGTCGCGGCCCAGTCCCGCGTCGTAGAGCACAGAGGCGCGGTGACCATCGCGTTCGGTGGTGAGCAGGAGCGAGTAGCCATGTTCGGCGCGGAGCTGCTCGCGCTCTGACCATTCATAGACGAGCGGAGCGCGACGCACGGTCTCGGTGCTGGGCAGCAGCACATCGACGAAGTTATCCACGACAATGGTGACATCGGCGCTATCGACGGGCAGCAAATTCACGTGGTCAGCCATGGGGTACCCTCCAGTCGACAGTCATGAGGATGGGCGTGGCGCCCAACACGTTCGCTACACGACACGGGGAATGCCACAATGATACCCCAGCCGTTGGCATCGTCGTCAAGTTGCCGATGATACTAGGCGCGCCGTGCGCCCGACTGGAGCGACCGCAGATACTCCACCGCCGCCGAGACGCGCTCGCTTTCTGGGGCAGCGTCAACCGCGTTGAGCAATGCGCTGGCGACCACCGCGCCATCCGCCATCGTGCTAATTTCGGCGACATGCTCGGCACGCGAGACGCCGAACCCGACCGCCAGCGGTAGATCGCTGTGGCTGCGCACGCGGGCGAGGAACTCCCCTAGATGCTCCGGCAGACGGTCGCGCGCGCCGGTCGTGCCACTGAGCGAGACGCAGTACAGAAAGCCGCCGGAATCTTTCGCTGCCGCAGCCACCTGAGCCAGCCGCTCATCGGGACTGGTGGGCGTGACCAGAAAGATGAGCGCAATACCATGCTGGCTGGCCGCCGTCCGCAGTGGCTCGGACTCCTCCGGCGGTAGGTCGGGCACGATCAGGCCAACGATGCCCGCATCGGCAGCCGCCTCGCAGAAGGGTCCGATGCCCATGTTGAAGATCGGGTTGTAATAGGTCATCATCACCAGCGGGGTAGCGATGCGCGCGGCGACTCGTTTCGCCAACGCCAACGCGCCTGTCAGCGTCATGCCACTCTCCAGCGCGGAGTGGCTCGCCGCCTGGATCGTCGCGCCGTCGGCCACCGGGTCCGAGAACGGCACACCAAGCTCCAGCAGATCAGCGCCCGCCTCGCCCAGCGCCAGCATATCGCGGTAGATGGTGCGCTTGCTGGTCTCGAAGGTATTGGCGAGATCTTCGGCCCGCTGCCATCCCCGGCCCTGTAGCTCCAGGACAATGGCGAGTAGACGATCAGTCCTGTTCATGGCGTGGCGGCGCTAGAGCAGCGCGAAGGCGACAATGGAGCTCAGGATACCAACGCTCCAGCCAAGCAGCACCTGGCCGCGCGTGTGGCGTCCCAGCTCGACACGCGACCAGCCCACCAGCAACGCGGCGCACGATGCGGCGATGCCCCAGGCGGGCGTCGCCCCGAGCCAGAGCAGGGTGGCGCAGGCGGCGGCTCCGGTGGCATGGGCGCTCACTTTGTAGAGAAAGTTGATCAGGGCGTCTACGAGATTGGCGATGGCAAAGGCGCTCATCGTGCGGATGGCGACAGGCGGGGCGCCGAAATGGGCATAGGCGAGAATCAGCGCCAGCAGGCAGGCGAATCCAAACGGATAGAGGGCATAGCGTTGACGCCGCACACTGACGTCGAGATCGGTCCAGTGGCCACGCAACACTTGAACGCCCACGAGCACGGCTACGGGCAGCGAGGTGAGCACGAGGGCGAGCAGCAGCCAGCGCGAGGTTTGCCCCAACGATGCGGTAGCGATGAACGTGACGACGGTCAGCGTGAGGAGCGGGAAGGCGATGGGGTGAATGATCACCGAGACCCAGCGGGCAAATACCTGCCGCTGTGGCTCTTTGGTCGGTGTCGTCTTTTCGAGGCCAATTCCCATGCCCAACTCCTCCATGCGAGGCGCCCCCGCCAGCAAACATCCTGGCATAGTTTCTTTCTGGCGCGCATACGCCGCCCGCGATAAAACGGAGGCGGCGCACGAGTCATTGTAGTTTCGCGCAACAGGCCGTGTCAATGCGCTGGTAGTGGCCGACTGTTGCAGAAATCACGCCAACGCGCCGTGTGATGCGCTCTACGACACGAGGAGGCAGGACAACGCGAAGGGCATGGATTGTGCAGCGGCGATCCGTAGGCGACTGGATAGGTGGAGGGAAGGAGTCTTACAGATGACCTCATCGAATCAGCATATCAATCATTATGACCAAGGGAATGTCCCGTTCAAGGACTACGTGATCGCCGTGCTCGACACCCCAGCGGACGCCAAAGCTGCCGCCGATGCGCTCGAAGCGGGCGGATTCGCTACTGACGATATCGTGCTCTCAGCGCCGCTACGCCCCACTACGCCAGAATCCGAGCGCAAGCAGGGCACGTTGGCCGACCCGCCGACGGGAGCGCAGAGCCTCCTCACGGAAGAGGGCTTCGACCAGGAACAATATGCGGTGGAGCGACGGCGCGGGCACGTGGTGATTCAGGTGCACACGCCCCATATGAAGGATGTCGATCGCGCCCACGAGATTCTGGTAGCCCACCAGGCGCATACCATCAAGCGCGTTGGCACATGGACCCGCGAGAATCTGCCGAACCAGTAACGGTCGGCGTGCACCGAGCCACTCACGCCGCGCTATGGGTGCTGTAGCGCATACTCGTATGATGGCACAGCCCCCAAAAGTACAAGTTATCCACAATTGAGGGGGAGTTATCCACCGGAGTTGTCCACAACAGTGGCGTAGCAGCGGTGGCGAGATGGTCAACCGTTGGACTGCTGGTCGCGCAGGGCGATGTTCTTCTGGCGCGAGGCGATGGCCATCTCCGCCTGGTAGGCGATCATCTGTTGCTGAAGGTTGGGGTCGCTAGTCGCGAGGATGCGTACCGCCAGCAACCCGGCATTGCGTGCATTGCCGATGGCGACCGTGGCCACCGGAACACCCTGCGGCATCTGCACGATGGAGAGCAGCGAATCGAGGCCGCGCAGGTACTCCGACGGCACCGGCACGCCAATTACCGGCAGCGGCGTATGGGCAGCCAGCATGCCCGGCAGATGCGCCGCGCCACCCGCGCCCGCGATGATCACCCGCAGGCCACGGGCGTGAGCGGTGCGCCCATATTCCGCCATGTCGTCGGGGGTACGGTGCGCCGAAACAATGCGCATCTCGTATTCCACGCGAAAACGCTCGCAGAACTCCGCCGCGCCACGCATCGTCGGCAGATCAGAGTCGCTGCCCATCACAATGCCCACCAGCGCACTCATCTGGCGCCGTCCTTTCTCCCCTGCGATATGCCCCTTTTATCCAGCGTAATAGTGGATGCCCAGCACGTCAAGAGGGAGCTTGTGCCCACCACGCAGAGCATATGGGCTCACTTGCGGCTTTATTCGTTGAGCCAGCGGCTATCGTTGGGCTTGCGCGGCGGGATGTCGTCGTCCAGGAAGCCGAGTGGAGGCAGCCCACCAGGAGGCTGCGACGCGTCCCCCGACGGACGCCATCCACCGTGGCGGCTTCCCGAAATATCCGGGTTGGCGGGATGCGGAAAGCCGCTCAGCGAGTCGTTACCGCGAAATGACGCAGAGGGGAATCGGCCCGAAGAATCATGCGCGGGCAGGTTGGAAAGTCCGCCATGGGCCATCGGGGCATCGTCGCGGGGCAATGGGCGTCCTGTCGGGCACGGGCGAGTGCCAGGAGTCTCGGCGCTCTCATCTGGCCGAAGCATCTCACGCAGGTGCTGCGACGCGTTGACAATGCGGCGGACGAGCGGCGCGCTGCCGAGGTCGTAGCGACGGGGCGTCAGTTGCTCGCCCAGTTCGGTTTCCATATGATCCAGCGTAGCTGCCAAATCGTTCGCGTGGAGCGCCGCCGCCTGGCCCTCTTGAGCCAATGCGCGCCCTTCCGCGAGCACACGGTTCATCAGCGAGATCACCTGACGCGCGTGCGCTCGTGTCGCGTCACCTGTCACCCCCACCTCCGAGGCGCGAACCGCGGCCTCACGCGCCAGCCGCAGCGCCGTCGCCGCATTGATGGCGATCCCTGGCTGCGACATCTCCTCCCAAATGGCCGTGGTGGTCTGGTGCAGCGCCAACTGGCCATTGTCCATCTCCGTTGCCAGTGCCTCCAGCTTCTGCGCATAGTCGCCCACATGGCGCGCGGTACGCTGCTGCTGCTGAATCCGATACTGTTGCTGGTGCGCCAGCCGTCCCAGCTCCACCGCCGCGTGCGCCATCGTATCGAGCTGGGTATCGAGTTGCCCGAGCAGGCGATTCGGGAAGTTCCCCGCGATCCACGTGCCGACGACCAGCACGATCAGCCCGACCAGCAGCCCCATCATCAGCAACACAAACGCCAGTTGCGCGGGCGCCGTCAGCACAGTATCCAGCGGATTCAACACGCCGACCGCGCCCACCAGGCGTCCGTTCTGGTCGAGCAGCGGCGCGAAGCCAGCGACGTAGCTCACCCCCGCGAGCGTGACCACGCCACTGAAGCCACGACAGGCGGTGTTCACGCTTTGCGGGCTGCAGACATCCAGCAGCGCCGCCTGCGCCTCTGACGGAATCTGTTGCCCGATTGCCCGTGAATTGGCGAGAGGATGCCCCTGAGAATCGGTCTGGGGAATGTTGGAAGACACCGCCACCAACGCCGATGTATCGCTCAGTTGATAGATGACCGCCAGATTGCCCGTCACCTGGCGCACATGGTCGACCACCCAGGTGTCGTTGACGAGCGTATAGTTGTTCGTGCCTGTCGCCGCGACCAATTGATTATTGACGATGGCGGGGAATTGTCCGCGCTCGGCAATCACCTCGCGGGCGATCTGCGCGTCGTTGGCGGCGTCCGTCTGGGCGGCGCTAATCGCGTTGGCGCGCGCGGCGATATAGCCTGTCGCAATCACGATCAGCAGTGTGAACACTGTCGTGATGATGAGCAGCGGCTGAAATTGCTGGCGTGTCTGCAGCCGCCGAAAAGCATGGTGTGCGGTGGGAGAACCGCTCAGGAGATCCCCAATACGACGCGACCTTCGGGGTTCCGGCGGTCGGCTGGCAAAGCCCGAGTTCGTGGAATCCA
>DAHUXT010000158.1 GCA_027307065.1 Ktedonobacteria bacterium | reverse complement strand
AGCGCCACCAAAGATTGAGGCGGCGGCTTGTGAGACGGAAGATCTATCTGGGCGGAGCCATTGGCCTGTCGATTGTGGTCGTGGTCGCTTGCATACTGGGATCGGCAATGTTGCGGAATGGGTCAAAAACGACGACCGGGTCGCGCGCGTCTCAAATCCTCGCGGCTTCCTTCAAGGCCACACCCACGGTGGGAACTCCGCCGCTCGCGGTACACTTTACCGACACATCTACCGGATCGCCGACGAGCTGGACCTGGGACTTTGGCGACGGCACGACCGCCAGCGGGCGCAATCCCTCGCACATCTATCGCGAAATAGGCAAATACTCGGTCAGTCTGGTGATCGCTGGCGCAAACGGTCAGAATACCGTGACCAAAGGCGGCTTCATCACCGTTGCTGATTCGATGCCCCGACCAAACTGGGCAATCATCCTTGACGACGATTTCGACGCCGCTGGCGTTCCATCACATTGGTTGCCCTATTCTGGCTCGTATGCGGGTATTCACGACGGGTGCGCGGCTCCGTCGCAGGTGCAGGCTCCCGGTGATGGCTATCTGCACCTGCTGATGCAATATCGCTCGACAGGGATCTGCGGCCACAGTTGGTATTTGGGCGGTATACAGGTCGCCAAAGCGTATGGGGGCGTAGATCAGGCGATTACTGTGCGCTGGCGGGTTGTCCCTTCGGCTGATCCGGACGCCGTGCGCTCGACCCGCATCATCCCGATGCGCTGGGTAGACGATCCCAAATTCCAATGGTATCAGGGCGAGGCCGACTACTGCGAGGGCAGCAGACTCGGCGGGTGCTACGTCTACCTCCACTACACTGCCGCGAGCCAGATCACGCACGGTCTTACGTTCGATCTAACGCAGTGGCATACCTTTCGGGTGGAGCAGCGTAACCATCAGGTCACTATCTATATCGACGATATGCAGCATCCGGTGTGGGTCTACAAGGGAACCACCAAGACGATCCCCGGCGCGGTGATGCGCACGGTGCTCCAGCAGGAATGCGCGCTGACGACGGGATGCCCGCCGACGTCGTACGCTGGGGACCAGGAAGACGTTCAGATCGACTGGATCACCATCGAAAACGCGAAGTAGCCCAGTTCGTGGCTCACCAGCGATCAACGAGATGGCGAATACATAAAGTTGCCTCGCCCGCTCTCCGGTTCCGGTCCTGTGGCTTCAATCTGAGTCAATACAAAGACGCCGCAGTCACGAGAGACTACGGCGTCTTTAGCGGTCATCGGCGCCTGGGGTGTTATTTGATGCCGTGGCGGTTGGGACCATCCACCGCGTCGACCACCGCATCGATCACGTTGACGCCGCCAGTGAGCACATCCTTCACCACGTCATCGATGTGCGTGGAGGCCGCTGCCAGCCCACGAATCAACTCGACCAGCGCCGCCGTCATGGATGCCGCATAACCGAGGGTGATGGCAAATGCGGCTGCCGCGACATGCACGAACAGGCCCGTAGGCCAGCCGGGGACGAGGAAGAACCCAGCGGCCTCCGCGATGATAATGCCCAAGATCATCGCGATCAGTCCCGCGCGCACCATCTCCCAGATGGCGTGGCGGACGAACCGTATAAGATCCCTGCTCAGGGTGTTGAACATTCCCATGCTGGCGTTTCCCTTCTCACATCGGCGCTCTATGCATATCGTGCATTTGTATCAAGCTTCGCAAAATCGGCGGCGGTTTCAGATCACATGCACCGTCCCCCAACCTATCTACGGGCCGATCCGCCCGCCAGTTAGAGCGCAGCCATCCGCAATGCGGCCTACCAAGACGTACGCCATCACAACGATTACTATTACTGACCGAGATAGATGAACATCGCCATCGCGTCCAGTTTCATCACGTCTTCCTGCGATCCCAGCACCTTGATGGCCCCCTGCATATAGTTAGAGGCCGGGTTCTCGTCGCCCCAGAAGATGTTGGTCAAGTCTTCGCTGCTCCCCCTGATCACCAGATCGGCAGCGCCCTGCATTCCGTCACGCACCGACGCCACCGCGCCATCTTTCACCGTCATTGTATACGTCGCGCCAATATCCGTCGCCTCCAGGTGCATCACACAGTCCCAGTTTTTCAGTGTGCGCCGCACCCGCTCGCTGGCTTGCGCGCGCACCAGATAGTCGTCCAGCGCCTCGCGCAGCTCCGCCGCCGTCGCCATGTGACCCCACTCCCTCTATACCCGCGAGGTTGGATGAATCTCCAGCGCCGCCAGAATCTCCGCCGCAACGCGCTCGCCGGACTGCACCGCGCCATCCATATACCCGTTCCAGTGCGTGGCCGTCTCGGTGCCCGCCCAGTGAATGCGGCCAATGGGCGCGCGCAATGCCGCACCGTACATCGTCCAGACACCGGGCGGCATGTAGCCTGCATAGCAGCCACGGGTATATTCTTCCTCTGCCCACGACTGCTCGACGTAGTCCAGCGGCTGACCTGCCTGCGCGCCAAAGTAGCGGACGAAGCATTCGAGGACGGCTGCGCGGCGCTCTTGTGGGCTGCGCTGGCCAAAAACTCGCCCCTCATCGCCCTCGACGAAGCCCAACAGCACGCCCCGGCTGCCATCCGACGGCGAATTATCGAAGGTGATGCGCACCGCGCCGGTGTCGCTGGATGCCTGGCCCGTCAACGCGGCATCACGCCAGAACGGCTTTGGATAGATGCATTGCACCTTGTAGACGGTGCCCATCGGCATCCGCTGCGTGAGTTGATCGCGCAGACCCGGTAGCGCGGGGCGGTAGTGCAGACGGCCTGCCAGCGTCGGAGGTAGCGCGACGATCACGCGGGCGCAAGACAGCACGAGCGTGTCTGAGATGATCTGTGCTCCGGCGTCATCCTGGATAATGGTATGCACCCGCGCGCCGAGAACCACACGGTCGCCAAGCGCGTCGGCCAGCCGGTTGGCGACGGTTTGCGCTCCCGTAATGAAACGGGTTTCTTGCGCACCACCGGTCACGCCGAGCAGATCCATCAGGCCGCCAGCGGAACGGATATAAAACAGGACGTGTAGCAACGAGAGGTCGCGCGGCTCGGCCGAAAACACGGCTTGTATCGCCAGCTCCAGCAGTGTTCGCGCGCCGGGCGCTGAGACGTTCGCGTCGATCCAGGTGGCGAAGGTCTGCGAATCCCACACGGCGGCATCGGACGCGGTCCAGGGTGTTTCGAGCGGCACGCGCATTGCCATCATATTGAGTGTGAGCAGCGCCTCCATCACATCGCCAGCCACGAGCGGGTCAGTGGTGGGAATCGCGCCGGAATAGGTATGCCGCTCGCCGCCGCGATATTGAACGTTCTCGCCAATATCCCATGTCTTGAACGTCTCGATGCCCAACTCAGCCACCAGCCGGTTCATTCGCTGCTGCGTCGGCCCAATCCACTGCCCGCCGACATCCAACAGCGTGCCATCGCTCGTGGGGCGTGTCCATGTGCGCCCTCCGACACGGTCGCGCGCCTCCAGCACACACACGGAAACCCCGGCGGCCGCAAGCTCCCGCGCCGCCATCAGTCCAGCCAGCCCGGCGCCGACGATGCCCACATCGGCATGGCGTGTCAGCAACGTGTTCGTGTCGATGCTTATACTCCGCACTTCTCATTATTCGGAACGTTGCCCAGACCCCCCTCGCCTGACCCCTCCTACAGGGAGAGTGGGACCAGATGCGCCCATACGATTCGCGCCACACGGGCAAGGGGCGGTTGGTCACCGTGCGTGCCGGAGCATCGGTGCCCCAGCGCATTTCTTCGCCCGCATGATAACACGGGTGACGGCGTCCGTTAAGCGCCAGTTAGCGGGCAAGTTTGCCGCGAGTCACCAGCAGCAGGATCACACCCAGCGCCAGCCAGGCGGCGACGATGACCGGGATGAAGCTGAGCGGCGCGGGTCCAGGCGAGGCTACCGCCGCCGCGACAATGCCCAGCGTGACGAGCAGCCCGAGCACCGGAATGATTGCGTGGCGCAGCGGATTGAACGTCGCCCGGCGCTTGCGGACGAAGAAGAAGATGCACGCGATATTGACCAACATGTAGATCAGCAGCACCAGAATGGCGTCCATCGTGCCGAAGAAGGCAAAGGCGGTGATCGGCGTCATCAGGAGGCCCAGGCCAAGTCCCGCGACAAGCCCGATGCCACAGAGCATCGCGACGCCCGCTACTGGCGTGCCGCGTGATGGGTGTGTCCAGGCGAGCCAGCGAGGCAGCGCGCCATCGCGACTGGCGGCAAAGAGCACGCGCGCACCCCCATTGATGATGGCGAGTGCGGCGCTGAAGAATCCCGCGAGGCCAACCACATCGATCAGCGCGGCAAATATGGGGCCGCCGAAGATGCGAGCAATGGTATCGAACGGCGCGGCATCTTTGGCGTACCCGGTTGCCATGTGATCGGGGCCGTAGCCAATGGTAGCGGCATAGGCCATCAGCACGTAGAAGATGCCGACGACGATCATCGAGCCGAAGACCGCGCGCGGAATATTGCGGTGCGGATTGCGCGTCTCTTCGCCGAGGGCGGCGGCCGTTTCGAAGCCAATGAAGCTCAGAACCGAGAGCACAATGCCGACCGTCAGATCGCCACCCGGTGGCACAACACCGGGTGTGAAGGGCGAGACGGGCAGGCCGCCGGTCGAGCCGACATGAAAGAGGATAATTGCCGCCAGCGCGACACAGACGCCGATCTCGAAGACCAGAAACGTCATGTCAATCCGCAGCGACTCGCGGATGCCCCAATAGCACAAAGCGAAGACAAGGCCAATCGCCACGACGAAGTAGGCGGGCCAGGGGATGTCTACGCCCGCCCAGCGGAGAATGAGCGTCTGCAAGTTCGCGCTCATCAGCACGAATGAGTAGGGCGCGCCGAGCGCCAGCGCCGCCAGGCCAATCCACGCGGTGAGAAACCCCCAGCGCGGCCCAAGTCCCTCCGTGACAAAGGTGTAGGCTGAGCCGCTGGACGGCAACTCGCGCGAGAACTCGCTGTACTGGTTGGCCACCAGCAGCGCCACGACGAAGCCGACGACGTAGCAGAGCGGAATCGCCGCACCCACCAGTCCCGCTTGCGGAATCGTATTGAAGAAGATCGAGGCGGCCGGTGACATCACCGCCACCGAAATGACGATGGCGTGGCTGAGGCCCAGGTTGTTGTGGCGGAGTCCACCACTCGTCGGCGTCGTCGGCTGCGCGGGGGACAGGGCTTCGCTCATTGGCAGATCTCCTCAGGCGCGAGTACAGTGTTTCGGGTCGTGCGCGCTATTGCGCTGGCGAACTTTCGCCAGAATAGAGGCTTGTGGCAGGCGTTATGGGTGCATCGGCATCGAGCAGTCGGCGCAGATAGTCATTCAGGAAAGCGCCGTTGGGATCGAGCGCCGCCCGCACCCGCCGGAAGTAGTCCCAGCGGGGATAGCGCGCGGCGAGCGTCGCTGCGTCGAGTGTGTGCATCTTGCCCCAATGCGGCCGTCCACCATACTGCTGATAGATCGGCTCGATGGCGCGGAAGTAGCGCTCGTAGGGCATGCCTTTGTACATATGAATCGCGATGTAGGCCGACTCGCGCTGGTACGCGGGACTGAGCCAGATATCGTCGCCATGGACGAAGCGGCATTCGATAGGAAAATGCACGTTGAACTTTTCGCGAGCCATCACCGCGCGAATCTCAGCGAGCACCACGGGGAAGTGCTCCGCCGGGATGTTATATTCCATCTCCTGAAACTTCACGACGCGTGGCGTGGCAAAGAGCCGGTGGCTATAATCCGTCTCCGAAACCGACGCGATACCCAACGCCGAGATGCGGCTGATCGTGCGCGAGGTGGGCGGCGCGATGCGGGCAGTCTCGGAAAGCAGCCAGTAGAGGCCGTTTTCAAGCACGATCTTGTTCAGCGTACCAAAGACATTCCCTGGCGATGGCGGATCGTCCGTCTCGTTGAGAAACTTGACCTGCGCCCAGGGCGTATAGGGCATCCAGAAGAACTCGAAATGACTGTTCTCACGCTTGTAGCGATCGAGGTTGGCGAGCACGTTGTCCACACGCTCGCGCCTGCTGACGAAATGCAGCCGCTTGGCGGGAACCACACGCAAGGTGACATCGACGATGACGCCGAGCGCGCCAAGCGAGACCTGCGCCACTTTGAAGACGTCAGGCCGCTCTGTCTCCGAGCACCGGATCAACTCGCCACTGGCCGTCGCCAACGTCAGCCCGACTACCTGCGTCGCGATGGAGCCGAAACGGACACCCGTACCGTGCGTCCCAGTGCTGATAGCGCCCGCGATGCTCTGCACATTGATGTCGCCGAGGTTCTCCTGCGCCACTCCATGCTTTTGCAGTTGGTCACCGAGCAGCTTGAGTCGCGTGCCCGCGCGCACAACCGCTGTGCCACGATCTGGGTCCACCGCAATGATACCTTGCAGATTGTCCAGCGAGATCAGTACGTCGTCGGTCTGCGCCAGCGGCGTAAAGGAGTGCCCATCGCCGACGACTCGCATGTGGCGTCCCTCGCGGGCGTGCTCCTCGATACCTTCGATAAGTTCGCTGTCACGCTTCGGCATCCAGATCTGCTTTGGCGTGCCGCGTACAGAGTCTGACCAATTCTGCCAGCGCGACGGCTTATTGGTGCTTTTCAGATGTCCCATGAGACGCTCCCATTCAGAGAAAACACTGGCCATCGCCGCGATAGGTGGTGACTTCATCGACAATCGCGCCGTTTTGCACACAGACGAGCTGGGTGAAACGCTCGCAAAGTTCACCCGCCTTGGCATGGCGCATCAGCACCGGGTCACCAAGCCCCAGCCGCTCTGGCCCGCGATAGTGAATCGGCGTCTGTACCTCGCCCGCGCCCTCCAGCGGATCGAGATGCGCGCCCGCTGGCAGATAGACCGCTGGCAGCCGGTCTTTGCCCGCGCCACCCGATGCGCTGTAGCCACCGCCGAGGCAGGTGTAGATGCCCGGCGCGGGGATGCGCACGATTTCGATGGCATAGCCCGCCGCGGGTTGGAAGCGGAAATCGCGGTAATTGTCGAAGAGGCCGGGGCTATAGAAGCCGGAGCCGACGGTGATCTCCGTCACAGCGGACTCGGCGCGGGTGGTGGCGAGGCTGCCGGTGCCGCCGCCATTCACGAATCGCAACGGCCCGCAGAGCGACTCCGCCAGCGCGACCACCGACGCGCGCCGCCCGGCATCCAGCCGCACCGAACGCCCTTTGAGCTGGCGCACCAGCGCGTTTTTCGCCCGCTGGCCGGGATAGTTGTCGCCGACACCCGCGACCTGTGCCTCGTAACCCATCAGGCCATCGAGAAAGACGTGCTTCGAGCCTGCAATCCGCTCCAGCACCGGATGGGCGAGCTCGCTATTCTGGATGGGCGAGCGCCAGACGCCGAAGTGCAACCCCGGCACAGCCAGCGACATATCCACCTCCAGGCAGAGAGGCAGCCGCACCCCAACCAGGTTCGCCACCGACTCGACCTGCTCGACATGGGCGACGCTATCCACCATCAGCGTGATGTGTGCGCCATCCGCGGTTGCCCTCGCCACCGCCGTCAGATCATCGGGATGCCAGACGGGATAGCCCAGCAACAGGTCATCGAAGCCCTGGCCCGTGAGCCAGACAGCTTCGCGCGCGGTGAAGCACATCAGCCCGCGCAAGATGGGACTCGCCGCCAGAATACGCCGCACCACGGCAACACTGCGCACCGACTTCGACGCGACGCGCACGTATTTGCTTCCGGCGCGGCCGAGGACGGCGCGGACGTTCTCGTCGAGCACATCGAGGTCGAGCCAGGCAAAGGGCAGCGCGTGCCCTGCGAAGGCGCGGCGATAGTAGTCATAGTCGCGAGTGGCGGCGGGGCGTGTCGCCGCTGGCTGGGGCGCAGCCGTCACGGCGACTGGCTGACTCTGCTGGGATGATTCATCGCGCATGGGCTTCCTCCGACCGCTCTTGCCACGGCGATTCGCCAGTGCTGCTCACCGGGGCCGCGCCCTCGGCCAGGGAGATAACGGCGGCGATGAGCGCTTCGAGATCGTAGCGGGCGCGCGTGGTGTTCTGGTCGCTGACGAATTGCAGGATCAGGCCGTCCAGACCGCCGACGATGAAACGCGCGAGGGCGTCGGCTGGGACGGCGCAAGCGATTCCCTGTCGCTCGCAGGCGGCGCGCAATACGTCCTCGACCACCTCGCAATAGCCGCGATACTGTTCGCGGGCCAGCCACGAGGCGTCCGGGTTACGCAGGGCATAGAGCGTCAGTTCGTACTGCATCACCTGGAGTTCGGGCGTAGCCTCGACATGCTGCCAGAAGGCGCGCAAGCTACAGGCGATGGCCTCGCGCAGCGACATATCATCGGATGCGGCGGCCACGGCGATCTCCTGCGTCTGGCGCATCATCTCGCGGAGCACTGCCAGCAATAATTTGTCTTTGCTGCCGACATAGTAGAGTAGCGTTGCCTGATTGATGCCCGCCTCGGCGGCCAATTTGCGGGTGCTCGCCTGGGCCAGGCCGTCACGCGCTAGCACGCGAATCGCCGCCTCCAGGATCTCGTTGCGGCGGTCGGTGGCGGTGCGATCTACCGGCACGGGCATTACTCCTCGATGATCGTTGGGAAATGCGAAAGTAGCTTCATTCAAGTGATTGAACGAAGTGTGCCAGTAGGGGGCGAGGTTGTCAAGTAAAGAACATCAAGAAGAGATGCCCGGATGAACGGCCCATCGCGATTGCGCCACGGCGAATGGGGGGGACGGGCCGAGCAAGCACAACGTTATACGCTGCGGCATGCAGATTCCGGCCTGGCAATCATCGACGAAACGCTGGCCGCAGCGTCAACGATGCGCCGAGCGCACTTTCTACGTCTGATGGAGACGGACTACCCAGACATGCGATATCTGGCCGGGGGCATGCCAATCTCGCGCCGAAAGGCTTTGCGAAACGCCACGGCTGAGTCATACCCGAGTAGCGCGGCGATCTTTTCTACCCCGACATCATTCTTGAGCAAACGCCTCGCTCGCTGCATGCGCCAAT
>DAHUXT010000157.1 GCA_027307065.1 Ktedonobacteria bacterium | reverse complement strand
AGAAACGTCCCCAACTCGCCTCGCGCCTCGGCCAGCAGATCATCCAGCCGCCGCGCCAGAAACTCGACGGGCTGTTCTTCAAGCGCGCGCTGCCACCGTTGATACTCGGCAAAGATGGGCTGCGGACACGCGCCGAAGCTGCCGTGATTGAGGAATGCGATGCCGGGCCGCAGCAGAAACTCGCTGCCTGCCTGCGCGATTGGGGTGTCGTCGGTCATGGTCTCCGTCACAGCCGTTCTACTCGCTTTCATGTGGTGGTGTATCACTCAGGGTCAGAATATATTCCGCGACCACGTGTCCGCGCGCGTGGGAGTATTTCTGGTCTTCACCGGTGATGACGAAGCCGCACTTTGGCAGTACGCGCAATGCGTCTCAATCTGCCGCTTACGTGGGAACGGTCCAGACGTGTACTGTGCCATCCAGGCCAGCCGAGGCGATGCGGCGGCCATCGGGCGACCACGCCAGCACATGCACCGCGCCGCGTGGCTGTCCGTTGGTCTTTTCTTGCGAGACGTGGCCGCGATAGCTGAAGATGCTTGCTCCGGTGGCGGCATCCCAAATCTGCACCAACTGATCGTTGCCGCCTGAGGCGATGCGTCCGCCCTTGGGTGACCAGCCGACGGTATAGACGGGCGCGTTGTGCCTGGTGAAACTGACGATGGTGTTCGCCGCGACGGTATCCCACACCTGGGCGGTGCCGTCGGAGCTGGCCGAAACGACCTGTGTGCTATCGGGCGACCAGGCGACGCTGTTCACTGCGAGCGTATGATTGCGGTAAACGAGGTCGTCGCCCCCGGTGACAGCGCTAAAGACGCGGGCGGTATAGTCGTTGCTGCCGCTGGCGATGCGCGTGCCATCGGGCGACCAGCGAATCGCGAAGACGAAGCTGAGATAGCGCGTATATGTCAGCAAGGTCGAGCCTGACGTGGCATCCCAGATGGCGGATGTGTGGTCAGCACTGCCGCTGGCGACCCGCGAATTGTCGGGCGACCAGGTGACGGAGTTCACGTCGTTCGTGTGGCCGTTGTAAGTCAGTAGATGTTTGCCGCTGCTGGCGTCCCAGACGTGGGCAGTGTTATCGGCACTGCCCGTAGCGATCCACTTGCCGTCGAGTGACCATCCGACATCCCATACATCCTTGAGATGCCCCGTGTACGTCAGCAGTGTCTTGCCGGTCGCGGCATCCCAGATCTTGACGGTGCGGTCGCTACTGCCAGAGGCGATGCGCGTGCCATCGGGTGACCAGGCGATGCCGTTCACGATGCTAGTATGCTCGCTATACGTCAGCAGCGATGCGCCGGATGAGGGCGCGCGCGTGGGACTGGGAGCGAATCCGGGAACCGCGCAGCCCGCGATCCCCAGTGACACTGCGCCAGCCGCCAGCCCACGAAGCATATCTCGCCGCGAGATGCGCGCAACACCTGCTCCATGGCTCAAATCATGACTCAATCCGTTGCCCAATGGCCGCTCTCTCTGCATAACTGGTCAGGGTCTCCTCTGCTATTGCCACGTCCTTGTGATTGCGTGTATTCGCTGTCCAGGTCATCCATGGCATTCATGGCATTCATGGCGGCGCGCTATTGAGATGGCACGACCGAAGACGTCGGCGAAGGTGATGGTGATGCTACAGTCGTCGCCGTGGGCTTCGGCCTGGGTGTTGCCGTGGGTCTGGGCGCGGGCGGATGTGTCGCGGTAGGCCGGGCAGTGGGCTGGAGCGTGACCTGCGGCAAGACATACTGCGTCGGGGCCGATGTCGCCGTCGGCGTCGCCTGGGGTGTTCCCTCGTTGCTATTCGACTGTGCCGCATTCGCCAGCAGCACGCCACCCGCGCCAAGCGCCAGCAACATCAAAACCGCTACCCCGGCGAGCAAGAGTCTTGTAGACCGGGGGCGTGCGACCATCGGCGGCAGTGGGTCCACGTGGAACAGGCGCAGATCGGGCGCCGGGAGCACTCCACTCGCGCTCGTCGGCGCGCTGTCATGGGCGGAGTTGGCGGAGTTGGCAGAGTTGGCGGCGCGTGTGGGCGTGGAAGCCTTCGCTTTCGCGGCGTCATCCGCTGCAGACAGGACAGCATCGCGGGTTGTGGGCGACAGCGGAATTGTCGTCAGGTTGCGCCGGATGCCAGCCACCAGAAAATCCGCGTCATCCATGGCGTCGAGCCGTGGCGGCAGCGTCGCGTTGATTCCGGCGATGAACCGTCGCATGGATGGCCAGCGCGACGTTGGGTCACGCGCCAGCGCCCGCATGAGCGCCTGTTCGAGCAGCGGCGGAATGGCGGCGCCGAATCGTGCTGGCGGCTGGATGGAGGTTGTCAGCGCCTTCGAGGCGACCTCATAGATGGTGTTGCCATTGAAGGGCGGTGTGCCGACGAGCATCTCATAAAAGATGACGGCGAGGGCATAGATGTCGGTGCGCTCGTCGGTTGGCTGGCCGCGCAACTGCTCCGGAGACATGTAGGCTGGCGTGCCAATCAGCGAGGTCAGTGTGCCCAGTGAGCGGCGTTCCTCGCCATCCGCTGGCAGGTCGCGCCCGATGCCAAAATCGCTGATGAACGCGCGTCCGGCGCCGTCTAGCAGCACGTTTTCTGGCTTGAGGTCACGGTGGATGATTCCGGAGGCGTGCGCGTCTGCTAGTCCCTGCGCGATCTGCCGCACCAGGGGCGCGGCGCGATAGAGCGAGAGGCGGTCGTTTTGGAGCAGCACCGAGCGCAGTGATTCGCGCAGGAGCGGCATCGCGAGGTAGAGGTATTCGTCTTCCTGTGCGAAGCTATAGATCGGCAGGATGTTGCCGGACCCAAGCCGCGCAGCATAGATGGCAACCTGATGAATGCTAGCCGCAAAGGCCTCGTGGGCCGCGACTCTCGGCATGAAGACCTTGAGCGCGACTGGCTGAGTCAGGGCGTGGTGTTGTGCCTGGTACACCTCGGCAAGCTGACCAGCGCCAATCAGGTTCCCCACCTGATAAGCGCCAATCGTCCTGCCCGTGAGAGGTCCCTCGCTCCCGGCCATGCTATAACCCCATTCCCGCCACCACGAGAGATGCGCTCGGTACTATGCGCGGTAGCGGCCTCATTGTAGGGTTCCTGGCGAGACGATGTCAATCTGAGCAACCCACCCTGTCACACAAAGGAGCGGTGTTCGCCGCCGACAGCGGTTTCATCGGATGTTAGCCCTGATTGAGGAGATCGAGAATTGGCAGGAATCGCTCGAATCCCACCATCCCCTCCGGCTCGATGACCAGCGTCAGATGCCGCGCGCCGACCTCGACGAAGCCGCGCAGCCGCTCCGCGATTTCCTCGGTCGTTCCGGTGATCTGGTACGGCTTTCCTTCTGCTGGCTCGCCGTTGGGACCAAGGCGCAAGATTGCTCCCGCCGTCAGTTCGAGGGTGGCGGGATCGCGTCCTGCTTCTTCGCAGATCTGGCGCATCTCTGCCCAGCGCTCAGCGACCACGTCCGGCCGTGTGTGCCAGGCGGTATTCCAGGCGTCGGCGTAGCGGGCCACCAGCCGCAACATGCGTGGGCGGCGCGCCCCAATCAGAATCGGCGGCCCCTTAGGCGACGGCCCTCGCGGGCGCAGTACGGCATCGGTGGCGGAAACATATTCTCCGTGAAAATCCGCCTTGCCCTCGCGCAGCAACGGCACGATAATCTGTAGCGCTTCCTCGAAGCGACTCGCCAGATGGTCGAAGGGATAGCCAAACGCGAGATACTCCGGCTCGTGCCAGCCAGCGCCAAGTCCCATGATGAAGCGCCCGTTGCTGATCTCGTCGAGGCTGTCGGCCATTTTGGCGGTGAGCGCGGGATTGCGGAACGACGTTGCCGCGACCAACGGGCCGAGCTGGATGCGCGTGGTGACTGCCGCCAGCGCGCTGAGGAAGGTGAACGCTTCCCATTGGCCTACCTCGCCCTCGTTGGGCATGCGGGCGATGAAGTGGTCGGCCACCCAGAACGAATCTAGCCCGGCGTTCTCGGCTGCAAGGGCGAGATCGCGCACATCGTGAAAGCGCGGCAACGCTCCCTCCGCGGGCGTGTCGTCTAGCGAGGCGAGGTAGCCAATCTTGAACGCTCGTCCATGTGCCGTCTGTTCTGCTGGTGCTGCCATGCGCTCAGATCCTCCCCGGAGTGTCAATCTGCCGGGCCGGATCTCTCCCACTCGTCGGCATCGGCGCGCAGGTGCTCGAACGGCGTGCGGCAGGCACGACAGTAATACTGGTCGGTCAAGAGCTGCGAGCCAAAGAGCGACAGCAGCTCGACATCCGCCGAGTCACAGAAAGGACAGCGCACCGGCGGTGTGGCACGTATGGGTGCGCTGGATGTGCTGGATGTGCTGGATTGGCTCATAGACGCCATCTCATCTTGACGCTTCATGATCGTCACTCTTTTCGCCGCCGCTTCGCACTGCCCGGTTTCGCCGGAGCCAGCCGATAACTGGCGGCATCCCAGCGATCCCACGGCAGCGGCTCGGTCGATTCCCAGCGATCTCCAGCGCGGCGCAGCGGCAGTTTGAGACCCACTGTGCTGAGCGTCGGGCCGACTATCATCAGAAAGCGTGCGCGCAGTTCATCGGGTGATGCGTCGAGCACGCCAGCCGTCTTGAGCGGATCGTTCGCGCCCGATGGGCCGAACCAGCAGAGCACCTCGTCCCACATGCGCAGCAGCGCCGCCTGCATCGCCTCGCGCGCGGCGCCCCCCTCACGCGCCATCCGTCGTACCCAGCCATCGCCATGTTGCGCGTGCATGCGCTCTTCCTGCAACACCTTGCGGCTGCGCCCGGCCAGTGGCTCGAAACGGGAGTCTTTACCGGACTCGAAGACCAGGGTAAGGGCATTGTCGATCAACACATTGGCGGCGACGAAGTCTTCCCATCCGCCAAAGGGCGCGTCCAGGCACGAGAACGCGGTGAAAGCGGTCCGCGTCTCGGGGTCGGTCTCGGTGCCAGCGTCAGGAACGAGCGTCTTGAGCACGGGATAGATCGCGCGCGCGTGGCCCAGTTCGTCCTGTGCCATCGCCGCGGCCGCCACACTCGATTCCAGGGTTGGCGCGCTGCTGCACCACTCGGCATACCGTCTGCCAAGAAAGAACTTGTTGTCGGCCAGCCGCGCCATCAGGGCATACGTTGCCTTGGTCGGCGTAGCCTCTATCGTCTCGCTCATCGTCGTCTCCCCGCTTTCAGGTCGCATCAACCCCTCCCCAGCCTTCCACCTGGACGCTGCACAGGAGGCTGGAGGGAAGTTTTCGCATCATGATTCGATGACGGTGACCATCGCGTCTCGCGGCACGACGACCATCTCGATCCAGGCGAATTCGTCGTAGATGCTGCGGGCGTAGACCGTGGCCAGCTCAGGATCGTCCGCCTCGACGGTTCCTATCTGCTGGAGCGGCTTCTCATACTCACGACGTGCCAGCACCAGCCAGACACGATCTGACATCACCTGCCGGTGCTTGTGCTGCTTGCCTTTCAGCGCATCTGGCTGGGTGGCGGGATCGTCCAGCGCGTCATATTCGGAGACGTAACTCATAACGCAACTCCCTGAAGCATCAACGCGTCGCGGCCCTCGGCGCTGAGGCGGCCTTTGGTCCAAACGGGCTGCCAGACGGTCTCGATGACCACCTCGCCGATGCCGGGCAAAGCTAGCAGCGCGGCGCGCACATCCTCCTCGATCATCTCCATCGCGGGGCAGCCCATCGCGGTATAGGTGAGCGTCACGGTACAGGTCGTGTCGGCGCGCTCGGCCTTCACCACCAATCCCATGTCGACAATCGAAATGGCCATTTCGGGGTCAGGCACGGCGCGCAGGGCATCCCATAGCTCGTCATGAGGATATTCCGCGCCGATCCCCACCGACGCGGCCATCAGGCCACCTCCTCGCCGAGCAGCCGCGCCAGGCCCTTGTTGCCACGCTGCAGTGTCTCGACAAATTCGGCGTTCTTGGGGCCGCGCTTCTTCCAGCGTTTCATCACCTCGTCCCAGGATATCTGACCCTCTTCGAGCAGCCAGCGCTTCTCATGCTCGTCGAAGGCCGCCGGGAAAGTGCAGTCCACCACCCATAGTTTAGTGGCGTCGTCGTAGTGCGCCGGGACGGTGAATCCGAGTTCCCGGCAGAAGGGAACGGCCGTGCTCATCCACTGCTGGCGCAATTGGTCGTTACTCTTGCCTTTGAAGCCGAAATCAAGCTGCTCAGTGTGCTTCTTGAGATCGTCGGGCAGGCCGAACCACTCCACCGTCAGCAGGAACATCCAGTTAATGGCATTTTGCAGCGTCTCATGCTCGGCGGTAACGGGCGCGAGCTTGCGCATCCATTGTTCGCCGTGGCGCAGATGGAACGTCTCTTCTTTGTCCACCTTGATGAGCGCGCGCTTCCACGGGCCGAAGGTGGTGCTGTTGTAGACATCACTCAGCAGGATGTAGCCCGCGCGATCGTAGAACGCGTTGGCGACGATAAGCTCGTACCAGCTATCCAGCGGGACGTCGAATGCGTAGGGATATTTCCACTTGAGCGGCTCGCGTCGATAGATCAACTCTTCGGTATCGACACCGAGATCACGCAGCAGGCGGTAGGCAATGTGAGCATGCCCCAGTTCGTCCTGGATGATGGCGATGGCCGAGCCGAAGGTGTTGATGTTGGGGGCTGAGCGCGCGGCGTGGAGATAGGCCGGCGCGCTGACGAGTTCGGTATCGGCTGAGACGGTCAAGATGCGTTTCATGCCTTCGAGATATGCCGGGCTCATATGCTCGACGCCCTCGATCAGTCGCTGCTCGTGGATGCGTTCGAGCACGGCGGCGTTGGTCAACTGCGCGTCCATCTGGCCTCCGTTGGAACGTCGGTGGTGTCGGCTGGTGCGTCAGGTACTGCCGTATGTCTGCTCACGATGCCCGCGCCCGTCGCGCGTTGGATGCGTGTGTTCACGGCTGGACAAGGGGGTGTATATCTCCATTTGGATATAGGGTATCTTACGCAAGCGGGTGTCTTGTGTCAAGGTGAGACGTTGGGTGGCGGACGAGGCCGATTCTGGGCGGTGAATGGCTGGCGACACCACACAGCCTGATAAACAGGCTGGCGCATGGGCACGGTCGGCGTTATACTCCACTTGCGCGGATGTGTGGCTTGCGGGGAGTGACCCTGTGGCAAGGCGCGCGACATGAAGGGACGAGCACGCGATGGACACCTCCACATCCCAAAAGTTGCTGGAAGCCTATGCGCAGGGACAACGAGACTTCTACCACTGGAATCTGGCCGGGGCTGATCTGCTCGAAGCCGACCTTGAGGATGTCGATCTGCGTGGCTCGATCCTGCGCAGCGTCAATCTGGCCGGAGCAAATCTCGAAAACGCGATTCTGGCGGGGGCCGATTTGAGTGAGGCCGACCTGAGCGAGGCCGACCTGACCGACGCGGTATTGGCCTATGCCAGCTTGAAGGGGGCCAATCTGCGCGAGGCCGACCTGAGCGGCGCGGATCTGGAAGAGGCAAATCTCTCTGGGGCTGACCTCACTGGGGCGACCCTGCAAGATGCGTTTCTCGATGGCGCGGAACTCAAGCACGCGCATCTCTCTGGCGCTGATCTGACTGGAGCGAGCCTGGAGGGCGCCGACCTCACCGGGGCCGATCTGAGTGACGCCATCTTCTCGGACGAAAGCCTCGACGGCGCGTTCTGGGCGGGTGAGAACCCGCATGGGCAACCGGAGGCCAGCGAGAACGGCGAATAGCAGCGCGGCATCTGATACCTGGGGCAATCGAGGGAGGTATAGGCGCATGAGGCTATCGCGAGCGGTTCTCTGGGGCATTGTTGCGCTCTATGCGGCGCTGACGCTCGTCAATAGTCTGCTCATACCTCACGCGATCCCAACTTCGGTGATAGTGCTGATCCCGGTGGCGTTCGCGCTCGTCCATGGCGCGCTGCGTTACGGCTGGGTAGGCATCGTGATGTTTGTCGTTATCTGCCTGCTCGTGAGCAACATCCTCGAAAACACCAGCATCCTGACGGGATTCCCCTTCGGCCACTATCACTATACCGACGGTCTGGGACCCAA
This sequence comes from Ktedonobacteria bacterium, assembly GCA_027307065.1. Classification (GTDB taxonomy): domain Bacteria; phylum Chloroflexota; class Ktedonobacteria; order Ktedonobacterales; family JADMIN01; genus DAHUXT01. The sequence continues at coordinate 979 of DAHUXT010000157.1, read as the reverse complement.
GCTATTTCTGGTGCCGCTGCTCATTGGCCCGGCGTATATCAGCACTGGCTACCTTGCCTGGGTGATCGGCAACGTGCTGGTTGGCGACGTTCGCCGCGATGTGGGCCGTTTCACCCTGTTTGCCACGCCGTTTATCGCCTCGTTTGCGATGGTCGTCTGGGATGTCTGTCTGGACCCAACGCTCTCCACCATCTTGAAATTCTGGATTTGGGAGCAAGGTGGCGGCTACTTTGGGGTGCCGCTGACGAACTATCTGGGCTGGTTCTTCACCATCTACATCTTCTTCCAGTTGTTTGCGCTCTACCTGCGCTTCCGACGGCCCGCGCGGACAGAGGGTGAGACGTTGCCGCAGGCACACTACGCGCAGGCGGTGGTGATGTATGCCATCACTGGCTCTGCGTTCGTGCTGAACTATCTCGCGGGCAGCGATAAAACAGTGACCGATGCGACTGGCGCCGTCTGGCACACGGCCAATATCTACGAGACGGCGGCTCTCGTCAGCTTGTTCACGATGCTGTTTATCGCAGCCTTGGCGGCGGTCAAACTTCGCCAGCAGAGACCACCACTACCCACCAGATCCCATACCATGATCGTGTTGGGCGGATCTGGCAAATCTGCCTCAGGTCGTGGCGGCATCACCGAAAAGGCGAAATAGCGAAGTCTAGCAGGTGGCTCATCGCCCCCGCGCTAAGACCCCAGACGAAGGTCGTATCAGATAGCGACCTGCCCCGTATGGCGCTGCTGAGCCAATGCCTACGGGCAGTGCAACGTCAGCGTCCTATCGCCACTGTCCGCATTGCTATAGCTGCTGCCCACGGCCCAGTAGTTACCTGTGCGGTCCGTCGTGATACCGTTCAGGGTGCTTTGGCCCACCGTACCGGGCTCAGGACCTCTGAGCATGCGCCAGCTCGTGCCGTCCCATTGCTCTATCAGCGCATGCTGGTTATCGCCATCCTCAATGGCGATGTGCCCAACTGCC
>DAHUXT010000156.1 GCA_027307065.1 Ktedonobacteria bacterium | reverse complement strand
TGTTACCAAGCTACCGGATTATCGTCCCTTTTCAACGCGCTGGTTGTATAGTGAGACATAGCCGCTGTGATTTGTTCGCTGGCAAGGAGGCTGCCGCATGGTTCATCAGGTGATGACACCGCAGGAACGCTATGCCGCGCTCGTCGAGGCGTTTCTCGGTGACCATGATGTCGTGCAATCGGGCAGGGGATTCGGCGCGGATGCGCTCAAAGCGCGCGGCAAGATCTTCGCCATGCTCGCGGGCGAGCGACTCGTCGTCAAGCTGCCTCGGCAACGGGTTGACGCGCTCGTCGCATCCGGCGAGGGCGAGCGCTTCGATCCGCGACGCGATGGGCGTCTGATGAAGGAATGGCTGGCGCTCGCCCCAACATCGGAGATCGACTGGCTAACGCTGGCCCGCGAAGCAAAGGCGTTCGTAGCCTCAGCGCGCTGATTGCCATCAGCCAGTGAAATCGCCCGATGGCGCGTGCTGCTGCTCGAAGCGGATGCGACACTCTTCGATGACCTTCCACGCCTCGGCGGCGTCGAACCAGTCGCGCACATCTGTCTGCACGCCCTGCAGCACCTTGTAGGTAGCGAAGAACGCGGCAATCTCGCGCGGCCAGTGCTCCGGCAGATCGGGCAGGTCATGAATCTGGTTGTAGCGTGGGTCATCCACCGGGACGGCGAGAATCTTCTCGTCGGTGCCCTTTTCGTCGATCATCGTCAGCGTGCCAATCGGTCGCGCCTTCACGTGGCATCCTGGGAACGTCGGCTCGTCGACCACCACCAGCACATCCAGCGGGTCGCCGTCGCCGGAGAGCGTGCCGGGCACGAAGCCGTAGTCCGTGGGATAATGCACCGACGAATAGAGCACGCGATCCAGCCGCATGATGCCGCGCTCGTGGTCGTATTCGTACTTGTTGCGGCTGCCCCGTGGAATCTCGACCATCACCTCGATCCAGCCATCCGCCTGCCCGCCGCGCAACCGCTCGTCCCTCATCGCCGCGCCTCCTCGCTGAACTGTGTGTCTTCCGGGAAGATTATCACGCAGCGGGGCGCATGGGTGCCATCTCGGCACGCGCTAGTGGGTCGCGATGTAGCCACTCACCCAGGCGTCATTGGGAAAGATGCCGCGCGCGTCCTCGACGAAGTCGCCCTTCACCCAGGTGCGCAGCGCGTAGTGATTCATCGTCTGATAGAGCGGGCAGACCACCACATTGTCGATCAATTGCTGCTCGGCCTGCTGGTAGAGCACGGCACGCTGGCTCATATCGGCGAGCGCGTCGGCCTGGCGCATCAGCACATCGGCGGCGGGCACGCTCGCCTGCTGCACGTTCCATGCTGACCCGCTGGCGTAGAGCAGTGTCAGGAAGTCTTGCGGGTCGGGGTAGTCGATGTTCCAGTCGAAAAGGGTGATTTGGACGCTTTTCGGAGGGACGCCAGCCGGGAACGACTGTACGCCGACTGCCAGCGCCTGCGCCCACATGAGCTGTAGCGAGTGCAGCGCCGCATGCTCTGATGAGTCTGTTTCGGCGGCATAGAACTGGATGTTTGGTGACTGGCCGCCGCGCGCGCTGAGATAGTGCTGCCAGTATTGACGAGCCAGTGCCACGCTGCCAGCCGTTGGAGCGCCGTCGATGCCCTTCAACGTCGTGTTGTAGCCGGGTAGTCCCTGCGGCACGAGATGCCAGCCGGGGAGGTTCTGTCCAGAGTAGACCTGCTGGTTGAACCGGTCACGATTGACGGCGAGGCAGAACGCCTTGCGCGCGTTGAGATCGTCAAACGGCGCCAGCTTCCAGTTGAAGACGAGTGCCTCAACATCCGCTCTGGGTTGCGACACGTAATACGCCTGGTTCTTCAATTCGGCTGGGCCAAGAGCCAGGATCCGGTCTGGCAGCGAACTGGCAAACGCGAGCGATGGATCGATGAGAAACTGAAACTGATCGAACGGCGAAGGCGAGTCGGCGAGCGCGATATCAACTTCGCGGAAGTTCGGAATCTTGTTCGCCTGCAAACCCCACCAGTAGGGATTGCGCTTGAGCACCAGACTGGCCCCATTGGACCCCGCCGCTGTCGACGCGCTCGCGAGATAGAACATGCCGCTGCCACCCTGCCCGGTCGGCGCGCTGGCCAACGTTTTCAGCAGCACCTCCGACCGCACGGCGTCGGGCCGAGTGGGCATCGAGCGCTCCAACACGAATCCCGCCGGAGTCGCCAGTGAGGCGAGGAAGTAACCCGCGGGCCGTTCGAGCAGAATCTTGAGCATGTTGGTGCCGTCGTCCGGCAGAATCGAAAGGCCTACCAGCGTCTTGATGGAACCACGCGGCTCTCCGTTGGCGCAGACCTCGCCACTGAACGCGACGGCGCCTTTGATGGCGGCAAGCTCATACGCGACCGATGATCCGCCGCAGGTATTGAGGGCGCGATCCAGCGACCAGGCATAGTCCGAGGCTTTGACCGGCAAACTGTCCGAAAAGGAGAGATTGGGCCGGAGCGTGAAGGTGTAGGCCAGGCCATCGGGACTGACGGTCCACGAACTGGCGGCCCACGGCTCGACGCGCTCGTCGCGATCAATCGTCACGAGTCCGTCGAAGAGCAGGCTCGTCACCTGGGTGAGGCTGGTTTCCAGCGCCAGCGCCGGGTCGAGCCCTGCCACGCCCAATTGAGATGCCCACGCCATTTTGAGCGTCTGGTCAGCTGCCATATCAGTCGATGTGCCACCAAGATCGAGATGGCAGCCCGCCAGCAACATTGCCAGCATGCCGAGCAGCACGGCGAAGCGGATGAACCGTGGCGCATGCGCCCGTTTCGACATACAGTTGTCCTCAAAGTACCCAGAAGCAGTATCAATAGTTCAATGCGGAGCAAGATATCCCGTAATCCACGTGTCGTTGAGGATGAGTCCGATGGGTCCGCGCCCATCTTCGGCGAAGCCGCCCCTCACCCAGTCGCGCAAGAGATAACGGTTCTTTGTCTGATATAACGGACAACTGGCGATTTGGTCTACCAAGACTTGTTCAGCTTGTTGATACAGCGGCATAACCAGCAGTAATTGCACCTTGGACGCGACAATGCCAGCAGCCTTTACAGCGACATGACGCACGCGACGACTTGGCAACTACTTGACGTGAACGTAAAGATATTCCATACTTCGACGTAGCGTATGGCCGCAACTCACGAGGAGGCGAGACTACGTATGGCTCCATCGTCCGCCACCGCCGCGCCGCGCATGTACACCATTGGCGACCTCGCGCGCGAACTCGATATCTCCACCCGTACCATCCGCTACTACGAGGAACGCGGCTTACTCAGCCCGCAGCGCACGACCAACACCCAGCAGCGGCTCTATACGCCTGGCGACCGCGTGCGCCTCAAGCTGCTGTTGCGCGCGCGGGGCCTCGGCTTTCGGCTGGAAGACATCCGCGAGCTCTTCGAGATTTACGACGCCACTCACGACGAAACGCTCCAGGGGCAGCGGCTGCGCCGGATGATCGTCGAGCGCCTGAGCCAAATCGAGGCGCAACTGCACGACCTTACCAATCTGCGCGACGAATTGCGCGAGGCGCTGGTGTCCGTTGAGCGCCAGATTCTGCCCGACTAGATGTACCCGCATATGCGGTGAAGTATCACCACAGGAGAGATCATGATGCAGAGCATCTATCGCCCCGGCCTCTTCGCGGATCAGGTGATCGTCGTCAGTGGTGGCGGCACGGGTATCGGTCGCGCGACGTCGCGCGAGTTAGCGGCGCTCGGCGCGCATGTGGTTCTCTGCTCGCGGTCGCCAGAACATCTGGAGCCAGCCCGCGCGGAGATCGAGGCGGCGGGGGGCGTGGCGACGGCGCTGACCTGCAATATCCGCAGGGGTCGCAAAGACGCGCCCCAGGAAGCGGTGCTGCAGCGCGAGTTTGGCGAGTTCCGCGCCGCCGCGCGCAACGGCGGGGCGGTGGACCGCACCCACAGTGAAGGCGCGCAGATGCGCGAACAAACGCCGGTTTCGGGCGCGTAGGAGGTGACAGAATGGCAACCGGATTCTTCACCGATACGACGCTCTGTATCGGCTGCAAGGCGTGTGAGGTGGCCTGTAAGCAGTGGAATCAACTTCCCGCCGACAACTATGAATTTACCGGGATGAGTTACGACAACACCGCAGCGCTCGGCTCAACCACTTGGCGGCACGTCGCCTTCATCGAACAGTTTGGCGACGGAGCCGCTCCCCATGCTAGTTCCCATGCCAACGGCGCGACCGTCATCGCCGAGACCCTTGACGTGCGCGCCGCCGCCGCCACGAAACGCGCGGTCGAAGGCGCCGCCGAGCGGTTGGGTGGTCTGGATCTGGCGGTCAACAATGCTGGCGTCTCTTCGATGAAGCCCGTCGTCGACCTTACGGAAGATGACTGGAACTTCAACATGGATATCAATGCCAAGGGTGTGTTTCTCTCGTGCCAGGCCGAAGTACGCGAATTTCAGCGGCGCAATACGCGCGGCGCCATCGTCAATACCGCGTCGATGGCAGGCAAAAAGGCCGCGCCGCTGCTGGCACATTACTCCGCGTCGAAGTTCGCGGTGATCGGGTTCACACAGGCGCTCGCGCTCGAAGTAGGCTCACATGGGATTCGCGTCAACGCCGTTTGTCCGGGCTACGTGCGCACGTCGATGCAGGAGCGTGAGGTGCAATGGGAGGCGCAACTGCGCGGTATCACGCCCGACGATGTGATTGCCGACTACCTCCGTGCTATCCCACTGGGGCGGATGGAGGAGCCTGAGGATGTCGCCAGGGTCGTCGTGTTTCTCCTGAGTGACCGGGCGGCCTACATGACTGGCCAGGCCATCAATGTCACCGGTGGTTCGATAATGTTCTAAGCGCTCGCGCCGCGTTCACGTGCAGCGATACGCAGTGCCGGGCAAGCAGCCGCAATCTATCACTCATCCGCACAAGGAGCCTGTTCATGAGCCGCCCCACTACTATTTTCTTCGCGACCGACATCCATGGGTCGGAACGCTGTTTTATGAAATTCGTCAATGCCGCGAAATTCTATTCGGCGAATGTGCTCATCCTTGGCGGCGACATTACCGGCAAGGCGCTCGTACCTGTAATCCGCCAGCCGACGACCGGAACCTATCGCGCAACGTTTCTCGGCGAGACGGTGATCCTCGAATCTGAGGAAGCCGCCGCCACATTCGAGAAACAGGTGCGCCATGGGGGCGCGTACCCATTTCGCACCACGCCTGAGGAGTTGGCCGCGATGGAGGCCAACCGCAGCCTGGTCGACACTCTGTTTACGCGCCTGATGGTCGAAAGCGTCGAGCGCTGGTGCGGTATCGCGCAGGAGCGGCTGGCCGGTACAGGCGTGCGGTGCTTCATCGACGCCGGGAACGACGACGAGCCAACAATCGTCGAAACGCTCAAGCAGGCAGCGTTCGTCGAGATGCCAGAAGGACACGTGATACAGCTTGATGACGACCATGAGATGGTGAGCTCAGGCTTCGCCAATACGACGCCCTGGCACGCGCCGCGCGATATTCCTGACGACGAACTTGCCACATTCATCGAAGGCATGGCTTCGCGCCTACACGAGCCGCAACGCGCGGTATTCAATATTCACGTGCCGCCGTACGCCACGGGACTGGATACGGCGCCAATTCTCGACGACAATCTCAAGCCACTGGTAGTCGCTGGTGAAATCACAACCGGCCCCGTCGGCAGCAAAGCGGTGCGCGCCGCCATCGAACGCTATCAGCCAATCGTCTCGCTACACGGCCACATCCACGAGTCACGGGCCGCGAGCAAACTTGGACGCACAATGTGCATCAATCCCGGAAGCGAATATGGCGACGGCAACCTGCGCGGCGCCATCGTGACCTTGAAGGGCGACAAACTGAAGAGTTACCAGTTTATCAATGGATAGGCGCAGGCCATGTCGGGCATTGAAGCCCATGACACCGCAGGAGAACCAGAATGTCAACAGAACCAACCAACCCACCGGCTGCCTCGGCCCCCAATGCCACCAGCGGCGGCGCGCTGACACTTGAAGACGGGCCAGCCGAGGCGCAGCGTCTCATCGACGCTGGTACGGCGCGGGGCGTGGTGTTGCGGTTGCTGGGCGGTGTCGCGGTGCGTCTACGTTGCCCACACGCCACCCATCGATCGCTCACGCGCACCTACGCCGACCTGGACTTCGTCACACCGAAGAAGCAATCGCGCGCGGTGCGTGATGTGCTCACCGCAGCCGGCTACGTCGCCGACCGGCGGTTCAATGCACTGCATGGCGAGCGGCGACTCCTGCTCTTCGATGAGGCTCGTGGTCGACAGGTAGACATTTTTCTGAGCACCTTTGAGATGTGCCACAAATTGCCCCTGGAAAAGCGCCTGACGCTGCATCCTTACACCCTCAGCCCCGCAGACCTGTTGCTCACGAAACTACAAATCGTGCAACTGAATGCCAAGGACCTCCAGGATATTCTGGCGCTGCTGCTCGATTTCCCACCGATAACGCATTCCGTCCGTCCAGGAGATGAACTTGACGTTGCCACTATTGCCGAGTTGTGCGCCCGCGATTGGGGATGGTATACCAGCGTAAACGACAGCCTCGACCAGGCGGCTGCAGCAGCACAGAGTCTGCTTGGTGTAGACGACGCGGAAACGGTTGCCCAGCGGATTGCGACGCTCAAGCAGCAACTAGTAGATGCGCCGAAATCGCTCCCGTGGCGATCACGCGCGCTGGTGGGACGACGCATGGCGTGGTACGAGTTGCCCGAGGAGGTCCATCGTTGATCCGAGGCAGCGCCCACAATACGTTCAAAGACGCCTTTGAGCATGCCAGCGGCGTCATCTTCGATTTGAACGGTGTGCTGGTCGAAGACGAGCCACTGCACGAGGCGGCGTTTGCAGCGGTGCTCGCGCCATATGACATCACGCTCACGCACGACGTGTATCAGGCGACGCTTCTCGGACAGACCGATGAGAACGGCGTGATACGGCTGGAGGCGGCGTCTGGTCGTCGCCTGCCGGTCGCCAATGTCGTCCAGGCGAAAGAGCGTCTCTATCGCGAGAAATTAGGCACTGAGAGTAGCGGCTACACGGTGGCGGGGGCACGTCCACTCGTCGAAGCGCTGGCCGCGCGTGGTATGCGTCTTGCAGTCGCATCCGCCTCACCGGCGATTGAGGTATTCACCTGGCTCGATATTCTGGGTCTGCGACACCAGTTCGATCCAGTGCTCACCCGTGAAAATTCGCCGGGAGCGAAGCCGAATCCAGCCGTGTTTGAGTCAATTTGTGTATGCTGGGGGATTGCAGCGGAGACGTGCGTCGTGCTCGATGATCACCCGGAGAATATCGCCATCGCGCACACACTTGGCATGCGAGCTTTTGGGGTCGCATCGACACTGCCAGCGATCGCGTTTGAGCATGCCGCGCTCGTCGTGGGAACGATCGCCGACCTATTGCCTGATTAAGGTTACATACCACCTCGTGTCTTCACGCAGGTTGCAGCTACAACCGCATGCTAGCCGGGTAACGTAAGCACGCCAAGCCGCACTTTCAGCCCGATAATGCGATGGAGCGCCTCGCGCAAACGCGCCGGCGAGATGCGACCCGATTGTACCGCCAGCGTCATCGCAGAGACGACCGCCGCGAGTCGGTCCTGCTCGATCGGTGCCTCGATCAAGTCATCGCCCGCCAGAAACGCGCGCACACAGGCCTCGGCAATGCCCAGCGCGGGATCGTTGTAGCCCTGCTGCTGCATGTAGGCGACCAGCCCCTGCGCATCCATCGCATCAGTAACGACGACACCCTGATAGCCAAGTTGCCCGCGCAATACCTGCTGCACGAGCACCGGCGAGAGCGAGGCAGGCGCCTGACCATCGTACGCCGGGACGACCACATGGGTCACCATGATCATGGCTGGCTGGTGGGACAACAGGCTCCGGTACGGGGCAAAATCTATCGCATTGAGATCGGCCTGCGACGAATTCACCGTCGGCAGTGTGAAGTCGGGATTGCCGGTGGATGCGCCCAACCCCGGCCAGTGCTTCAACGTCCCACCGACGCCGTGTTGCTGCAAGCCATCCAGGAATGCGCCCGCGTAACGAGTCACCTGGTCAGGGGTCGCGCCAAACATGCGACTGGGGTCGAGACCGCCGCCCTGGTCGACGTCAGCCAGCGGCGCGAAGTCGACGTTGAAGCCAAGCTGGCGCATGCGGTCAGCATCGGTCTGCGCCTGCAGATACGCCTGATGCGGGTCGCCCGTCGCCGCCAGTTGCTGTGGCGACGGCGTTTGGCCAAAGTAGAATGAGAGGCGATCTACCGGCCCGCCTTCCTCGTCAGTGGCTACCAACAGTGGCGTATCGGCGTGCGCCTGGAGGTCGGCGACGAGCTGCCGCATCCCTGCGACGGTGGTGGGCATGAGCGCACCACCGTTGTAATTGGGGAAAACGATAGCGCTGCCAAGATGCCACTGGGTGAGCGCCTGGTTCAGGTTGTCGTTGTACGCGTTGGCATACACCGCCAGCATGAGCGTCTGCCCAATCTGCTGCGCGGGCGTCAGCGAGGCGATGTAGGCATCGATGCGCTGGTCCATGTTGCTGCTCGTGGCGGTTGGCGTAGGGGCGGATGTCTGCCCGCCCGGCGCAATCTGCCCCAGGTCGCAGCCAACGAGTACGAGCACGAGCGCAATCGATCCGAGCAGAGCACGAAGCGAACGTCCGGACCTGCGCAGGCGGTAGACTGCCGTCTTCACGATCATCATCGTATCCTCAATTTCATCGGTCCAACGTGAGTCGCTCTGTCGCGATGCGCCAGCAGACACTAGCCCTCGCTCAGAGCTCAACACCACGTTAGACTGGCGAAAGGCGTGATTGCGGACACCCTATCCTCAAATGATGTTGGTATGTGTCCAGGGATGTGTGGGAATTGGTGATACCCATCGTTGCTCACGGCCTGGAACGGGCGATTAGCTCGCCGTCAGCGTGAACGCACTGGACACCTCCATGGACGGCTGTGTGAGCTTGCTCAGCGATTCGGCACTGTAGTAGCGCCGCCCAATCTGCCATTCGTCGTGCTGCTCCGCCAGGATCATCCCGACCAACCG
>DAHUXT010000155.1 GCA_027307065.1 Ktedonobacteria bacterium | reverse complement strand
CTATATCCTCAGCCGAGAAGATTGGGGCCAGGGTATTATGCCAGAGGCGCTTGCTGTTATCCTGTCCTTCGGATTCACGGAGATGGGACTCCACCGCATCGAGGCAATCATCGACATCAGCAACGAGCGCTCCAAGAATCTGCTGCTCAAGCTGGGGTTCACCTATGAGGGCAATCTGCGGCAGCGCTATCTCCTCGGCGGCCAGTTTCTCGACGAGCACTACTTCGGCCTGCTCCGCGACGAATGGCACACGCGGTAGCTCGCGCTCATGCGCTCTCCTGCTCTTGCGGCAATGCGGTTGGTCCGATGGCGCGGTGTTGGAGCGGCGAGGCGAGCACAATCGAGGTGTTGGACGCGCCAAAAGGCATGAGCCGGGCAATCACAGATTGCAGGTGCGATACCGAGGCGACGACGACGGTCAACGACATGCAGTCGTCTCCGGTCAGATCGTGACATTCGACGATTTCTGGGCATCGCTTGACCACGTCGATGATGCGCTCGCTGGTCACATCCGCCCCCTTGAAGCGAATGATCGCGGTGAGTCCGAGCCCCAGTTTCGCCGGATTCACCGTCGCGTGATAGCCAGTAATGATCCCCGCTGCCTCCAGCCTTCGGATGCGGTCGGCCACGGCGGGCGGTGTTAACCCCACCTTTCGACCGAGATCCGCATAGGAAATGCGCGCGTTCTCCTGCAGCGCGCACAACATCGCCCATCCTGTCTCATCGAGTAGCTTCTCACCGTCGTTAGTCATCTGGCACTTTCGCTTTCGATTCGCCCAAAGCGGTGGCTTTATACTTTGGGATTCCCATTCACTTGTCGCCCGCTCTTTTCTATCATAGCATCATGCGCCAATGCAACGTTTCCCGTTTCATACCCTGTTTCCTGTTTCAAGGAGTGATTCATTGCCTATGACCGCGACCACGCCAACCGGGCAGGCATTGCGCAAACATCTGTCACTGACTGACGGATTCGTGCTGTATACCAGCGCCGTTCTGGGCCAGAGCCTGATCGTCCTACCTTCGATTGCCGCTCGGCGGGCCGGACCCTGGTCTATCCTGATCTGGGCCGCACTCGCGGTCGTATCGTATCCGCTGGCGCGTATCATGGCCGAGCTGGGCGCGCGCTACCCATCGGCTGGTGGGGTCATCGGGTTTATCGGCCATGGCCTGGGGCAGCCCGTTGCCTGGCTGACGGGCACGCTCTATCTCACGGCGATCGCCGTAGGCGGTCCGGCCATGGCGCTTATCTTCAGCGAGTATCTGAGCAAGCTTGTGGCACTGCCGGGCCACTGGAATTTTGCCGTCGCGGCGGCGTTGCTGGCGCTGCTGATTCTGGGGAACCTCTTCGACGTGTCGCACATGATGCGTCTGCAGCGCTGGGGCTTCTTCGTCTGTCTGGCTGCCATCACCGCCACCATGCTTCTCGCGCTCCCACACGTCACCGTGGCCAGGCTCACCGATGTCCGAGGCTACGATCTGGCGGGTGTCGCCGCCACCGGCCTAATCTGTTTCTTCGCGTTTGTTGGCTGGGAGAATGCCGCGTTCTCAGGAGAAGAATTCGCCGATCCGCGTACGCTCGTCAAAGCGCTAGGGCTGGCGGTGGCGGTGGTCGGCGCGCTCTTTGTGCTGCTGGGCATCACCGTGGCGGGCAGCCTGAGTCGCACCGTCGTCGCGGCGAGCGATGCCTCATTGGCGGATCTTGCGCGACTCTCATTGGGACCAGTCGCCACGCGAGTTGCGGCGGTTATTGCCCTCTCGCTGCTGATCCTGTTCTCGTTCACCTGGGCGCGTAGCGCAACGCGGTTGATCTATGCGCTGGCACGTGAGGGCCTGTTTCCGCGGCCGCTGGCACACATCAACGCCGCAACGGGGACGCCGCGCCGTGCCGCGCTTGCGCTCGCAGTCGCCTGGGGCGTGGCGCTTGCCGCTCAATTCGTCCTGGCAATTCCCATCGAGACCTCTATCCAACTCTCTAGCGGCAACTTCCTGCTGACCTACGTGTTCATCATCCTGACCGCGTGGCGACTGCTTTCTGTCCGGCGCTGGTTACTCGCGCTGATGGCTTCTTCGCTTGCGATCCTTGCGCTTGTCGTGGCAGGCTTCCAAAGCCTGTGGTACGCGCTGGCCGTCGCGGCACTCTTCGCGGCAATCATGGCAGTGCGACGCGCGCGGATGAAGGGCGGCGCCATCAAGCATAGCATCGGCGAAGATGCCGCCTAGCAGCCCCAGAATTTCAGCCAGTGAACCACTCGACCGCCGCGCTCGCAATCTCCGGCGGGACGATGTGGGGGCCGTCGAACTCGCGATAGTCTATCTCGTCACCGGCAGCACGCAATTCGCGGACGATTCTTCGGCTGCAGCGATCGATCGGCAGAATGGCGTCGTGAATCCCATGTGAGATGAAGACTTTGGGGCTGCCGCGCAGCTCCCTGCGGATCTTGAATCCGGGCGAGAAGGCGATGATGTGGGTGAAGAGGTCGCCATTGGTTGGCCCCAATGAGAGCGCATAGGATGCGCCATCGGAAAAGCCGCCGATGGCGAGGTGCGTGGCGTCGACGACGAAACGCGCAAACACGTGGGCGAGCGCTCGCTCGATAAAGGCGACGTCGGGTCCGTAGCCACCCATAATGATGTCCCAGGTCAAGAGCCGTGAATTGGGCGCCAGCAGCAGCATCCCCGCCGCGTCGGCCAGCGGCAGCAGCGGATCCAGCCCCCCGCGAGCGGCCCCGCCAGCGCCATGGAAGAGTAACGCGAGTGGCGCCGGGTGGGTGGAATCGTATCCGGATGGCACATACAGCAGCCCATCGCGTCCGTCCGCACCGGCGAGTCCGAGCGCGTGCAGGCCAGGGCTGGGCGGCGCCAGGTCGGCGACCGGGTGGTCTCCCAATGTCTGTGGCCGCGCAAGTAGGCGACCCTGCTGGGCCGCCTGGAGGTCGTCTGGTGGTTGAATCTCGTGTGTCATGGCGTGGGCAAACCGTGGTCAGATCACTCTCAGATCGGTATCAGATCGGTATCAGATCGGTATCAGTTGACGTCGTAGACGTTGATTGCGCCGCCTGCGCTGGCCCAGATGATGCTTGACTCCGACGTCTCGGCCCATGCCGCCGTCCGAATCTGCGTATCCACCGCGCTCGACGTGTGGGTGCGGGCATCCCAGGAATGCAGCGTGCCACCAGCGCGCCATACGACCGTCTCTCCGGCAACCCGAAGGCTACTGCTGTCCACCGACTGCGCGATCACCCAGTGCTGTCCACTGGCAAGCGCGCGCGCCTCAAGTGCGCCCTGCTGCCCGGCCACCCAGGTCAGTGTCCCGTGGACAATATGCACGGAGATAGCCGATGCGCTCAGGGGTATCTGATGCGTCTGCCCCGATGCGTCACGTGACCAGAGCACGCTGTGGCTCCCAGTAGCATCGCGCCATGTCTCGGACCAGTAGATCGTCGCGGCGTCCATCGAGGGATTAGCCAGCACATGGCCTAACGAAGTCGTCTGTGCCACGATGGCCGGAGCGGCGTTCGTGGTGGGTAGCCCAATCTGGAGCACCTGACTCGCGCCCGACCGTGTTGTGATGGCCACCAGCGCGCCGGTTGTGTTCGCCCAGACGCCGGTGAGCGCCGCCGGATCGGATGCCGCCGCGCCGCTCTTCAACAGCGCCATCGCGGAGCCGTTGCCCGCGCCGATTTGCCGGGCGTCGAGCGTCCACGATGTGTCAGCGCCAGCGGTCCACAGCACCCAGTTGTTCGTCACTGCCCGCAGCATCACCGGATCGGTTGCGGACCCGTGCGCCAGCGATACAGTCGTCTGCGTGCGCCGGTTCTCAGAATAGACGGTGGTCGCGCCCGATCCGTCGGCGGCGCTATAGACCAGCCATCCTGCCGTCGCCAAAGCGCGCGTAATCGCATGCGCGTGCGCGTCGGGCATAAAATGGGCGACCGATGGCTTCGTCGCTTGTTTGCTATTCGCATGCGCGGCGCCCAGGCTGGCCGCCAGTGACGCCAGACCAGTGTGCGGCAGCAATTGAGTCGCGAGTAGGCCAAGCATAAGCACTGCCGCGACGGCCACCCCCGCAACTCGTGGATTCAACCACGCGGCGCGGCGTTGACGAGCGGCTGCGATGCTGACCGGGCGCTTCGCTCGTGGCACCACTGGCAGTTCGGGAGAGGTATCGGCCTCGGTCAGGAAAGCGACGGCGCGGCCCATGCGCTGTTCGTCGGCACGGATCGCGGCAAAGACGGCCTCGCGAAAGCCCGGTGGCGGCGTGATCGAGGGCAACTGGCGCACAGACTCGCCAACTCCTCGATACGAATATTCTCGGTGACGGCACGCGGAACAGCTGCTGAGATGCTGGCCAAGCGCGGCCCGGTCGCGGGGAGACCAGTCATCCCGGCGGTACGCGGCGAGCAGATGGTGTGCCCGCCTACACGTCATTGTCCGCTGACCTCCTGACGATACAGGGTGATGAACCGTTCGCGCGCCCGCATAAGGCGCATCTTCACGGCTGATGGACTGACGTTGAGTACGTCGGCGATTTCCGCGCATGAGAAACCTTCATGTTCGTATAACAAGAGACACGCTGCGTACTTCGGCGGGAGCCGCTTGAGCACGCTTTCTACAATTTCCCGGTCGGCGACGCGCTGTTCAAAGCGCCCACCGTCATACCCCGACGTGAAGGCATTCGCCGCACTAGCAAGCGCATCTTCGGATGGCCCCTGCTGTGCATTGGCATTCGCCTCCATTCCTGGCATGCCAGCGCCGACACCGCGATCTTCGTTAAAGAGCGAGAGTGGCAGCCACGAAATGAGCCGCCGCCGCCGTAGCGCATCGGTCGCCGTATTCGAGGCGATGCGATAGAGCCACGACGAGAGCGCCGCCGCCTGAATGGTCGTCCCCGACGCGAGCGCGCGATACGCTTTGACGAAGACATCCTGGGTCAGGTCGCAGGCCTGCTCGCGGTTGCCCACCAGCCGAAAGACAAAGTTGATCAGTGGCGTCTGGAACCGCGAGAAAATATCCTCGAAGTCCGCAATGGTGACCACCGGACCCGCTTCTGCCACTCCTGCTGGCGCCGTAGCTGATTCCTCAACCTCCTCAACGCGGCGAGCCTCCACGACCGGCGCCTTGCGTGTATGGCCATTGCCAGTGCCACCTTTGTCGCTCTTACCGCCTTTGCCGCCCTTCGCGGCTTTGCCAGCGGTTGTGGCGGCGGGCGTGGCAACCGGTTCGGCCAGTTCGGGCAGCGCCTCGGCAGGTGTGTCGGTGAGTGTCTCGACGATTGCCTTCCGCGTGGCTGTGCCCGCCTGTGATTTGCGCGCAGGCGCCCGCACCGGCGCGGCCTCCGGGCGGTTGTTGCCCTTCGTGGCTCGCCGACGCGGCTGCCCAGACCTATTCGAGTTGTAGGGACGAACGGACGGCTCCATCGGTTACACCCAGCAAACGTGCAGAAAAAGCACACGACGGAAAATAGCGTAATGTTCTCGGAGAGTCAGGAAATGTCAGCAAGGATGTTCACGGTGTGAGTTCCGCTACTGACCGAAGCCGCTCTGCAATACAGACGGCATGCTCTCGTAACAGCATACCAGCATTCCGTCTCGAAACAGACACAAGTGGCCAAGATTGGCACTCGACAGATGTCCTGTTGGTAGTCCTATCGCCTCGTCCAAGAGGCTGGCGATTGCGCCCGACCTGCGACGGATGCAACGTCTAGCTGCTTGCCTTTAGGCGTGGCGCTGCACTATACTTTTTGAAGTAAGTGCGGGGAAGCCGTTCTCCAATCCGGCCTCTTAAGGAATGTACATCGAAAGGTTCAGCGCGCTCAATGTCTTCAACCAATCCAAGCACGACAGCCAATCCTACCTCATCTTCCGAGAGCATCGTTATGTATTCCACTACCTGGTGTGGCGATTGTCGACGGGCCAAGCGTGTCTTCGCCGACTTCGAGGTTCCCTACGTCGAGGTGAATATCGAAGAGGACGAGGATGCGGCGGAGCTGGTACAGAGCCTGAACAACGGCTTGCGCAGCGTGCCAACTATCCTCTTCCCGGACGGCGGCGTACTCGTCGAGCCATCCAACGCCGCACTGATGGCAAAGCTCGAGCCTTACACCGCATCGGCAGACTAGGCGAACGAGCCTGATCACCCTGACGACTCCCGTGCCAGGATTTCACCGGCTGCTGGTCTTGACGAACCGCATGTGACACTATACCCTGCAAGGGGCGATATCCCGGCGCTACCACCGCGCATTCGGCGCAGACGAGCTTATCGGAACTCACGGCACGCCATCTGCAACACCAGCCTTGCGCGAGCCGTAGTTTCCGCTGGAAGGTTTGCGCGAGACCAGGCAGGGAATGCACCTGGTCTACGAGAGGTTACTGGTCGTCAGGGAGCAGGGGATGGTCAACTGCCAGCACTGCGGTACGCCAAATCGCGCTGATGCGACGTATTGCAACTCATGTGGCTACGCACTCAAAGGCGCAACGGTCATTCACCCTGCGGCGAGTGCGACCCGTGGCCCTGCGGCGACACCGCTCCACCCCACCGGACGCCTCCCCGCGCAGTCGCGGCTGGCGGGTTGTTACATCATCACCCGGCCAGTCGGTCAGGGAGGCATGGCCGCCGTCTATCAGGCGACGGATATCCGCAACAACTCGCAGGTGGCCATCAAGGAGATGAGCCAGGATAGTCTCGCTCCGTCGGAACTGAAAGAGGCCCTCGACAGTTTTGTGTAGGAGGCCGAGCTGCTGATGGGGCTGCGCCACAAGGGACTGCCCCGCGTCTCCGGTCACTTTTCCGAAGGCTCGCGCCACTACCTCGTCATGGAATATATCGAGGGTAAGACGCTGGAACAACGGCAGACGGCGGCAGGTGGCAAGGCACTGCCAGAGCGCGATGTGCTGGACTGGGCCGACCAAATCTGCGACGTGCTGACCTATCTGCATGGCCGGCGGCCGCCGATCATCTTCCGCGATTTGAAGCCCGCCAACATCATGGTGACTGGTAGTGGGCGTGTCAAGCTGATCGACTTTGGCATCGCGCGCGTCTTCGTGCCGGGGCGCGCCCGTGATACGCAGGTGCTCGGCACGCCGGGATTCGCGCCTCCGGAACAATATGGCAAGGCGCAGACCGATTCGCGCGCCGACGTCTACGCGCTGGGCTGCACGCTCTATCAGTTGCTCAGCGGCTACGATCCCGCCAGTACGCCGTTCGCGCTGCCGCCGCTCAATTCACGCAATCCCACGGTCTCGCCGCATGTGCAGGTCGCCATCGAGCGGGCCACCAAGCTCGACCGCGAGGGGCGCTTCCGTTCCGCCGCCGATTTCCAAAAGATGCTGATGCACCCGGAGGGGATGTACTTCCGCACGGGGGAGTGCGCGCACTCGCTGCGAGAGTTGGTGGCACTCTGCCAGGCGCACCCGCAGGAAGCCGCCGATCATCTCTACGCGCGCCGGTTCGATCCGTGGCTCTCGCGCTGGGGCGAGCGTCAGGCCGTCAAAGCGGTGCTCGCCTCGACGATGCGCACCACCGACCACGCGGCGGGCCTGGCGGCTTTCATCAAGGCGGCGACGGCTCCGGTGGCTCCAAGTGGCGCGGCGACCTCGGCGCGGACGACGGCTCAGCCGAACCGCAACCGCCCATCGCCACAACAGCCGGGGCGATCGTGGCAGTCGGCTCGCGGCACGGCAACCCACGCTGCCGCCAGCGCGGCGCCTAGCGCCACCGCATCGCTCGTGACGGTTCAGCCGCGCACGATCGATTTCGGCCAGCTCAAGTCGGGCCAGCGTGGCACGCTGACGATCACCATCAGCGGCCAAAATGGCGCGAGCGTCAACGGCCAGATCATTCCGCCGCCCGCGTGGATCACCGTCGATCGGGCGTCGTTTAGTGGGGCCAGCACGTTGGTGCAATTGAGCGCCGAGACGACCAAGATTGCC
Organism: Ktedonobacteria bacterium; assembly: GCA_027307065.1. GTDB lineage: Bacteria > Chloroflexota > Ktedonobacteria > Ktedonobacterales > JADMIN01 > DAHUXT01. The sequence continues at coordinate 1,157 of DAHUXT010000155.1, read as the reverse complement.
GCGCCAGGCAAGCAGTATAGCAGTCTGCAAATCGTCACCGGAACGCAGCACATCTACGTGCCCATCACCGCGGAGATCGTGCGCGCGCCGCGAGCGACGACCGCGCCACAGAGCAGTGCAACGTTTGCCAGACAGTCGGCTGCGCCCGCCGCCTCCGCCACGCCGCAGGTGAAGTATGCCGCGCCGCCGCTGGGGCGTCCACTCAATCTCGGGTTCCTCGGCGGCATACTGCTGGCGATGGGCCTCGCTGTTGCGGCGCTGGAGGTGTTGCCATCGCTGCTGGCGCTATGGGCGCCCGGGTTGGTGGTCAACGCGCTGCTGATGCTGGCGTTGCTGGCGCTGGTGACGGTCGCCGCGCTGCCTGGCGCGGTCTTTGGCACCGGTGGCAAGGGATGGCCGGGGCGTCTCAGAACGACGATCGCGGGCGCGGTGATCGGTCTGTTGGTGGCGCTGGCGGCCGAACATGGCGTGCTGCTGGCAGGCTTTACGCTCCCGGTTGGCGCGCATGCGACGGTGGCGAGTGGGCAGACATTCTGGTCGAATCCGGCGATCTTCGACGGACGGCACAATCTGCCGGGCGCGTTGTTGCTGGCTGCCGCGATGATCAGCCTGGGCGCGGCGCTGGGTGCGCAGCGGTTCTATAGTGGCGTGATGATTAACATTGGCGCGTTCTTCCGTCGCAATTCTGCCGTCTTCTCGGTGCTTGGCGGCATGCTTGGCGGCGGCTTGGGCGCGTGGTGGCTCGTGCGCGATTTCCCGGTGCTGATGCCCGTCGCGATTGTCACCGGAACGATTCTCGGTGCGATCATCTGTAGTCGTATCAATCGCGTCTTCGAGAGCTATAGCAAATCGCACCAACTCAACCAGTATCTGCGCAGCACACGGTCACCGGCGGGACGCCCTCGCACCAAAGGCTATCCGTGATCGACGCTCCCATCGGCACGATGCCGCTGGTGGCGCTGGTTGGGCCAACCGCCACCGGCAAGACGGCGCTGGCGATACAACTCGCCGAGCGTTTGCGCGAGCGGATACGATGCGCGGCGGTAGCGGCGGACTCGCGCCAGATTTACCGCCTGATGGATATCGCCACGGCCAAGCCCACGCCCGCCGAACGCGCCCGGTTGCCTCACACGCTGATCGATATCGTCTGGCCCGAC
>DAHUXT010000154.1 GCA_027307065.1 Ktedonobacteria bacterium | reverse complement strand
AACTCGCATCAAGCTGCGCGATCATCATATCCCTGTTCGTGCTGAGGTCGAAGAGATGGGCCTGAGTCGCGTCCTGGTTTCGATAGAGCACATAGGGCCACGAGACAGCGGCCACCTGGGCTGAGGCGGGTATCTGGGAGATTGAGGTGAGCGTGTGCGTGGCGAGATTCGCCACCTTTACCCCGTCACCCGTCCCTAGCACCAGAAAGCTATTGGTGAGATACGCGCTCTCCACCATCTGAAAGTCTCTGCCACGAGCGACCCGATATTTCTGGCCGGTGTTCATGTCGTACGTCCAGTAGTCTTTGTGGCAGAGGCCGCACGTCGTGCCCGGAGCCGTATCCTGCTCCATCAGCAGGTAGTGTCCGTCGGCGATGCAGCAGTTGAACGAGTAGTACGTCGAATCCGTGATGCCAATCGACGTGAACTTCCGCGTCGTGATGTCCATGAATCCCGCCTGAGCAGGTATATTTTGCTCCACCTGCCCGCCAGCCGTCAGGGTGATGCTGTAGCCGAGCAGGTCACGGCCATCCGGAGTGACGCCTCCAACCTCCATGATGTGTGTCGCGTCGATTCTGGTCGGGATCGTCGTCGCCGCGTTCGGCCCCCAGGCGGTGCGCGCATCTACGGCGTTGGAGGGGGCTGGCGCGGGCGGCAGCGTCGGCGCGGTCGATGGCGCGATCGTCTGGCTGGCGACGGGCGTCTTGCGATGCGTGGGATTGGTCACATGCCCCGCGATGCCGCCAAACACATAGACAAACAGCAACAGCAGCGCGGCGACGGCAGCCAGCGCTCCAATCCCACCCCAGACCCGGCGCGACATCACGGCAGGTTGAACGTGCCCGTGTCGAGGACGCCCGCTAGCAGCCCGCTGTCGCACACCCGCCAGAACGCGGTCGCCCGGCTCGATGTCTCGCTGGCGCAGCAGCGCCGACGCCACTATCTCGAAGTCCGCCAGGCGTTGCTGGCACGCCTGGCATGTGGGCGCATGCTCGCGGATGCGTGTCATTTCCTGTGCGGAGAGTAGTTCATCGCGCCAGGCCGAGAGTGTCTCTTCGCCAATATTGGCCGGACATTCCAGTGTGTTACGCGCCATGGCTTCGCGCTCCTTCCCGCAGATAGAGTTCGCGAAACTGGCTGCGCGCGCGATGCAGGGTCATGCGCAACGCGGTATCCGAGATGCCAAGCACCTGCCCAACCTCGGCGGCGCTCAGCCCGTAGACCTCTCGCAGCACGAGCGCGGCGCGGCGTTGGGGCGAGAGTTGCAGCAGAATCGAGCGAATGAGATCGGATTCGGCGTAATGCCAGGCGGGGTCACTGGTGGCCGGACCGTCATCCTCGTCGAGTGTAGCGGGTGACGCGCCGGGCAGCGAACGCCGTTTCAGATAGGTAAGGGCAAGGTTGGTCGCGACGCGAAAGAGCCACGAGGCGGGCCGCTGATACGCGCGAATCGTCTCGAATCGCTGCCAGGCGCGCAGAAAGACTTCTTGTGTTAGGTCGCTGGCGGTCTCTTCGTCGCCGGTCATTCGCCAGAGATAATTGAGAATCGTCCGCTCGTGTTCGCGAATGAAGCGCTCGCAGTCGGCGCTGATGGTAGCAGCGGTATCCTGCTGGCCGCCGCGAGTGGTCGCGTGGGCGTCGGGGGGCTGCTGCGCGATCAGGTATCTTGGCTGCCTGGTTAGCCAACTCCATCGCCTTCGGGTGGACCGTACGGGCCATAGCGACGCGGTGGGATTAGAGTGGCCACCCGCCCGCCTGCGTGAAAGTACCACGGTCATACGCGCCTCCTGCCTCTACGCCTTTACTCATCGTACAGCGTGGTTCCTATGGGGTAACACTGACGGCCCTGGGCAGATGTAACAGGGATATGCGCGCCCACGCGAAGTTGTTCTACTCGGCTCCGCTGACGATTGCTACGTCGAACCAGGGGCCGAGGTCGTGTCCGGGAATCGCGGCAAACGCCCGTGTGTGCGTTCCCGGTGGGGCAAGCTCTGGGAAGGACTGCCACGAGCCGGCGCAGGTATCGGGCACGATCTTGCCGTCGATGTAGAGACGTCCGCCGCCCTGAGACGCGCAACTCACACGGAGTGGCGGCGACGATGCGCCGGGCACGGTGACGCGCAGATACACGGTGCCGCTGGCTACCGGCTGGACGGGTGGGTGTGGCTCCCAGCCGGCGGTGTTCGGGATCGTCTGCCAGCCAGTTGGCGGTGGCCGCTGGCCGCTCCACCAGCGCGCCGTCGCCGTTGGCGTCAGCAATTTGCCAAATGCGTCGCCGAACACATAGACCAGTTCTGCCCCGCTGCGGAACCGCAGATATGTGTCCCAGGATGGCGAAAGCCGGGCGTTGCTGATGAGCGCAACCGGACGATTCACGAGCGCGGCGAATGCGCTGCCGTCGGCGGCGAATGCGACCAGTTGATCGCGATGCAGCAGCGCCAGCAGCACGTTTGCCAGATAGCGCTTCTCGGCGACGTAGCCCGTCGTAAACTCGCTGACGGGCACGGGTGTCGTGGTGACTTCGCGCCGGGTAAAGTAGGGCGCCCAGCGATTCATCGGGTCGAGGTTGACGATCACGGCATTCGCGGGCGTGTGTCGCTGAATCCAGGCGAACGCCGCTGCCTCGCCCGGTTGGAGATGTCCCTCGTTGGAGACGAACTGCGACTGTATCGTAACGACCGCCGTGGCAATCAGCGATAGCACAATCGCCGCGCGCAGCGCAGAGCGGGCGATGGCTGACCACCACACGCCGCGCCGCCAGGGGATCTCACCGGCCCAGCGCCAGAGCAACGCGAGCGGCGGTCCGGCAAATACGGCGAGCAGATAGGTCAGGTCGGTAAGAAAGCGTGTCGGCGTAAACGCGGCATAGGGTTGGTGATAGACGCGCAGACTGTAGGCGCGGTAGCCGTAATAGCCGAGCAAAAACGCCACCAGCAACAGCGTGCTGGCCACCAGCGAGAATGCCAGCGCTCCAGTCTGCCGCCTGGCAAATAGACTGGCGAACAGAGCGTTCATGGGAGGTCTCCGGAACATGGCAAGCGCCACCAGCCCGAGGCCAGCCAGCGCCCAGAGCAGCCAGCCATTCTTCTCGAAGATGAGTCCCGCAAAGTGGTCGGGATAGCGCAAGACATCCGAGTTCTGCACATCGCGCGCGTGCAGGGCGTAGGGCACGGCATAATATGACACGGTGACACTCGCGACGAGCGCCATCAGCCCCAGCCGCCACAATTGCCACCGCGCCACGTTGCGCCCGGCTCGACCACGATGTATCAGCGCGCGGACGCCGAGATAGACGCCGTAGCCGATCAACAGCAACGCAGTGGTCAACATCACGTGATGGTGCGCCAGGGGAATCGCGCCGAGCAGCACACCGCCGACCAGCACGCGTGTCAATGCGTGGCCGCGCGCGAAGAACACCGCCAGAAACGCCAGCAGCAGCAGGCAGCCGAGCGCATTTGGCAGGCCGCCCCAGCGACCGTAATCGAGGCTGCCCCAGTTGCCGAGCAGCGCATACGCCGCCACCGCGCCCAGCGCCGCGCTCCCCAATCGCCACACCTGCCGCGCAAATGTGTAGAGCGCCAGTCCCGTGGCGAGCGGAGCCAGCAGATTGAGCAGCACGCCAAAGACCTGATCCGGCGCGATGCCGGTAAGCAGGCTGATTTCCGCGATGAAGATATGCGGGCCGTAGGGATAGTTGAGCGGTATTTGCTCGAAGGGCGTCCAGGTGGGTAGATGGCCCGTGGCTACGGTCGTGCTGGCGAGCAGCACATGGAAGCTGGGGTCCCATCCCTGAGGGATGGCGTGCGCGGCCAGTGGGAGAGCGGCAATCGCCGCCGAGACGCCGAGAATGGCGAGCAGCAGCGCGGTATGTCGCCGGTCACGCGCCAGCCGCGTGATGCGGAAAGAGCGGCGCTTTCGCCACGACAGCGCGCCCGCGAGCAGCATGCCGCCAATCGTCGCCAGTGCGACCGAGGGCGCGGTGATGCCAGGCCCAGCCGCCAGCAGCGCGCACACATGCCACTGGAACGCCAGCCCTAGCGCCAGCCCCACCGTGACGCGAGTGGCTAGTGATCCCGACGGATACCACCAGACCGCCCAGAGTATCCCAGGGGCTGTCAGCGCGAGCGCCGCGGTGGCGACACCGGGTGCCGCGAGCAATATCACCGCTCCTCTAATCCTTATCCTATTGTTCAGTGGACTGATGGTGGCCGCGCAGGCGCGCCCGAACGCGCATCAGTGTTTGGCCTAGTTTGTTCTGCCCGCTGCCGTCGGCCCCGCCGCCCCAGTAGTAATCGCCTGGCGCGTTCTCGATAATCTCTTCATCGCCTGTGGCGAGCAACAGCGCCCGCAACGTCTCATGCGTCTCGAATTTGCGCTGAACCGCCGCCAGCATGATGTCGTCTTTTACTGATTCCCAATCGGCACGCAGCGGGATGCTCCGTGAGCGGCCGAGGTTCGCGGCCTGTTTGGGGGTAGCTGCCCGCTGAATCTGCTCGGCATAGGGGGTGCCCGCGAACTTCTGCGCCTGAAAGTAGTGCTCGACCGTCGGCCACCAGATGCCGTCCATCGCGATGCCATGCCGCGAGAAGTTAGAGAAGCATCCGTATGGCTGCTCACGAGGGCTATAGAAATAGATCGTCATGCGCCTCACTGACGCCTCACTGACGCCTCACTGACGCCTCACTGCGGCAATGCGCCTGTCATGGCCAGCACACGTAGCGGCCTCTCGCCAGTGATGCGTGCGCGACGAACAACGAGCGAACTCCGCGACAGGTTACTTCGAGACGTTGAAGCGGAACTCAATGATATCGCCATCGCGGACAACGTAGTCCTTGCCTTCCAGCCGCACGTGACCGTGTTCTTTCGCCGTCTTCATCGAGCCGCCAGCGGCCAACAGGTCGTCGTAATGAACCACTTCGGCACGGATGAAGCCCCGCTCGAAGTCGGTGTGAATCTTGCCAGCGGCGGCGGGCGCTTTCGCTCCCTGTGTCACCGTCCATGCGCGCACCTCGTCTTCACCCGCCGTGAGAAACGAGATGAGATTGAGGACACGATACCCCGCCTGGATCACCCGGTCGGCGCCCAGCTTTGGCAGGCCCAAAGCTGCCAGATACTCGGCCGCGTCTTCCTCTGGCAGCTCGCCGAGCTCGGCCTCAAGTTTCGCGGAGACGGCGACGATCTCGGCGTTCTCAGCGCGTGCCCGGTCGCGCGCGGCGGCTACACAGGCCAACTCGCCGGTCGCGGAGGCGTGGTTCTCGCTCTCCAGCAGCGCGCCCGCGTCGCCCAGCACGTCCTCGCCAACATTAACGACATAGAGCCGGGGCTTCATCGTCAACAGGAATAACTCGCGCAGGACGTTTTCTTCCAGGGTGTTGTAGTGTAGCTCGCTCGCAGGGCGCCCCTCGTTCAGGTGCTCGCGCAGCCGCCGCAGGAACTCCAGCTCCTCGCCGAACTTCTTATCGCCCGATTTCGCCTTGCGCCCAGTGGCGTCGATGCGTTTGTCGACCGTCGCCAGATCGGTGATCGCCAGCTCTGCCGTCAGGTCGTCCAGATCGCGTGTCGCGTTGACCCCGCCAGAGGGATGCGGCGCCTGCGGATTCTCGAAGCAGCGCACGACAATCGCCAGCGCGTCGGCGTTGCGGATATGGCCGAGGAACTCCGCGCTCAGTCCCTCGCGTTTTGCCGCGCCCGTCTCCTGGCCGATGCCCGCCACGTCCACGAACTCGATCGCGGTGGGCACGATCTTGCGCGGATTGAAGATCTCCGCCAGCCGCGTCAGCCGCTCGTCCGGCACCTGCACCACCGCGCGATTCGCCTGCACTGTGCTGGTGGGATAGCCCGATATTTCCGCGCCCGCGCGTGTCAGGGCGTTGAACAGTGTGGTCTTGCCCGAGAGGGGCAGGCCAATAATGCCAACAGTAAGCGCCATCTGGCGTTCTCCGATTCAATCATATATGTTGCCGAAGGGTATCGTCTTTTCGTATCGTGTGCGCCGTTCATCCAACGTTTCGCGCGCACGACAGACGGCCCCGCGGAGCGTTCCTCCGCAAGAGCCGCCAGAAAGTATATCACGCGTAGAAGATGACCGAGACTTTCCTGTCGTTATCCGCGTTTCTTCGGGTCGCCATCGGGGCCGCCACCTGATTTCGGCGGCTGCGGCGCGGGCGGTTGGCTCGTTACCGGAACGACTCCAGCGCCATTGGGTGGACCGCCTGGTCCGCCATCAACCGGAGCCATCGCCGCCGACCACTTGGAGGGATTCCATAGCGGCGCCGGAACCGGATTCGCCGCCGCCGATGAATCGGCGAGATCAAACGTCGCGGGCGGGTTCGGGGGCGTAATTGGCGCGCCACCGTTGCTGTCTTGCCACAACCGTGGCGGCTGCAGTCCTGAATCGGGCGGCGATGTCATGCGCCATGTGCCAGCGCTGGCCGGATCGTAGGTCCCACCCCTGGTCTGATCGCCATCTGGCCGATCAGCAGACGGCCCGTGTTCGGCGTCGCGAAACGCGATCTGGTGGCGCAGCTCGTTGATAAGTTCGTCGATTTCCGGGCGCACATCCAGATTCGGACGTGGCAGGCGATCCCACACGCGCCAGGCGTCTTCCATCGCTCCGGCGCGATAACAGTAGTAGCCGAGCAGCGACCGCGCATCAAAGACGCTGACCCGCTGCCAGAGCGAGAGGTCTTCGACCGGGCTGGTAAGCTCCGTCTCGCGCACACTGGTCAGATCAACACAGTGATAGAGGCGACGGCCAAACAATTTGTAGGGGTAGCCATAGAAGAGGCCAAGACGGCGCGGGCTGTTGGGTGGATCGGTGCGCTTGAGCGCCAGCCCCAGGAAGAAACGCTTGGTGCGGGGGCCAAACTGCCAGATTCCCACCAGCACGATCAGCGCCGTGAAACGGGCAAGATAGCGCTCCCAGGTGAGTGGCGCGATAACGCTGGCGACGCCAAGTAGCCCAAGCACCGCGCCCAGTAGCCACGCCAGATAGACGAGCCGCTCGCGATTCCAGTTCAGCAGATCATAGTGGTGGTGCATCGGCGTCGCCAGAAATGGCAAGGGAAACTCGGTGTGCGGGAAGCCCTTGGTATTGCCGAACCGCTCGAGAAAAAGGTAGCGGCGGAAGAACTTCACCAGGATGCGCGCCGAAACCAGCGCCGAGAGACCTTCGAGCACGAAGACGCCACCGATAATCAGCAGCAACATTTCCAGGCGGCTGATGATTGCGACCAATGCGAGCGCACCGCCCAGCCCCAGCGAGCCGGTATCGCCCATGATAAGCCGCGCCCGCCGTTTGCGCGTTCCGTTTCTGCCGCGCCACGCGGAGGGCCAGTTGAATGGCAGATAGCCGAGCGACGCGCCCGCCACCGCCAGCGACACGACGACCAGCGGCCAGAGGTCTTTCTGATCCTGGAAGAGCAAGATCACCGCAAAGGATAACGACGCGCTAACGAGCAATCCGCCACAGAGGCCATCCATGCCATCGGCGAAATCCACCGCGAGTGGTGTGGTGCAGCCGACGACGATAGTGATGCCGATGAAGAAGATGACCCACGCGATATGCGTATGCTGCAAGACGTCGCCCAGCAGCGGCACATCGCTGTAGGGAGGATACGGGAAGCGCGCCGACAGGTATTTGGTGACGATCAGGCGGTTGAACGCGATGCCGATGCCTACTGAGACGATGAGGACGCCGACCAACTTCTGCAATTCGGTAATACCAACGCCACGATGTACTTTGCGCCAGTCATCCACGAAGCCGACAAGCCCATACCCCGCGAGGCCCAGTAATACCAGGCCGAGCAGCAGCCATTCGGGAGGATCCAGCCCCAGCCAGAAGGCGAAGCCGAGGGACGCCGCGATGGTCGCGAACACCAGCGCCGGTCCGCCCACCAGTGGCAGTTCGCTGGTGCTGACCCGAAACGACGCTTTCTTCATTTCCTTCTGCTTGGGATCGAAGCGAAAGCCACCGGTTGATTGGTCGGCTTTGAAGTTGCCTTCTTTACGCTCGCCACTGCGGAACCAGGGAAATAAGGCCAACGCAATTGCGCAGCATAGCGCGCAAATAATGGCTGCGACGCCGAATGCGCCCAAAAAAGTTATCATTGCTCCATCACCCGCCCCGCCAGATGTATGCACCAGATCGATGTGGCGCGACTCATTGACTACAACGGCACGATCACTCGCCTGTAACGGACCCCAGGACCAGCAACCAGGCAAGCACCGGAAAGAACGCAGCGGCGTCTCTGTTAGCGGTACCCGAGATCGGCAAGCACGTCGCGTGCCACCTGACGATCGTCCCAGGGCAGTTTTTCACGCCCGATGACGATGCTCTGTTCATGTCCCTTGCCCGCGAGCAAGACCGTATCACCTGGGCGCGCCGCCGCGAAAGCCTGGGCGATGCCATCGCGCCGCCCGACGACGCAGACATACTGCCTCCCCGCCTCAGCGCCCGCCGCATCGGCGCCCGCCGCGATCTCCGCCAGAATCGACGCCGCATCCTCCTCACGCGGATCCTCATCGGTAATGATCGCGAAATCCGCTTCGCGCGCGGCGACCGCGCCCATCATCGGACGTTTCACCCGGTCCCGGTCGCCCGCCGAGCCAAAAACCACCAGCAGCCGGTTGCGCGTGAGCGGACGCAGCACCCGCAGCACCTTCTCCAGACTATCGGCTGTATGCGCATAGTCTACGACGACGGTAAACGGCTGCCCCTGCTCGATACGCTCCATCCTGCCCGGCACTCCCGGAAACGTGTTGAGCGCCCGCGCCATCTGCTCCGCTGGCAGCCCATGCAGGTAGCCCACCGCCAGCGCCGCCAGCGCATTCGCGACGTTGTAGCGCGCCACCAGCGGCGTATCGACCTCAAACGCGCTCCCATCCGGAAGGCGAACGGTAAACCGCGATCCGTCCGCGCCCAGTCGCAAATCCTCGGCGCGCACATCCGCTGGGGCGTCGATGCCGTAACTCACGATGGGCGCGCGGCAGAAACCCCGCAGATATTCAAACGATGCGTCGTCCGCGTTCAGCACGCAGGCCTTGGGCACGCTGAACGGCAGGTCTTTCCGTAGATCGGGGTCAACCGACTCTGGCAGCATCGCTTTGGCGCGGCGGTAGGCCTCGACCGTGCCATGCACTTCGAGGTGTTCGCTGGTGATGTTGGTGACGACGGCGATATCGTAGGCGATCTGGTAG
>DAHUXT010000153.1 GCA_027307065.1 Ktedonobacteria bacterium | reverse complement strand
GCCAAGGCCTGTGCATTCGCGGAAAGCGCCGACCACCTGACCCTGAAACTCGACGCCAAATATACATGAAATGACCGGATCAACCGATGCCATACCCCGTCTCCTTTGATGAGAACCCAGCCGCTCTGCCGCCGCTTACGTGCTTACTTGGCTCTATGGAAGAGCGGTCTGGATGCGCCGATACGTGCCCCTATTACGCGCCGCCACCGGCCCATTGGCTCAGACGGAACACTACAAATTCGGCAGGTTTCACTGGCGCGAGTCCGATGTCGATGAACAACTGGCCGCGATCACGCACGTCTGGCGGATTTAGCTCCTCGTCGCATTTGACGAAGAAGGCCTCTTGCGGCGTGCGGCCAAAAAGCATGCCCTCGCGCCACGCGCCCGTCAGGAACGCCTCGACGTCGCGCTTGACACGCGCCCACAGGTCGGGATCATTCGGCTCGAAGACGACCCATTGCGTTCCATGCTCGATGGACGACTCGACATAGTTGAAGAGCCGACGCACATTCACATAGCGCCACGCGGGATCGCTGCTGAGGGTGCGCGCGCCCCAGACGCGGAGACCGCGCCCGGTGAACGAGCGGATGCAGTTGACGCCAATGGGATTGAGGGTATCTTGCTCGCCTTTGGTGATCTGTTGCGCCGCCTCGAGCGCGCCACGAATGACCTCGTTGGCTGGCGCTTTGTGCACGCCACGCTCGGTGTCGCTGCGCGCGTAGATGCCTGCCATGTGGCCACTCGGGGGGACCGACATCGGCCTGCCATCTGGGCCAGACACCTTCACCCAGGGATAGTACATCGCCGCATATTTGGAGTCATAATTCGTCTCGACTTCGCGCCACTTCTTCACGTCCTGCGGCGAGAGATCGGGCAGTGGATCGATAATGGCAAAACGGTTGCCCATCCGCTCGCAGTGGGCGATCATCGCCAGTTGTACCGCTTTCACGCCATTGCGATCCAGAATCTTGGCCTCGTAGGCGGACATGACGTCCGGACAGGCCACCATCGTCACATCGTCGGCAACCTCAAGCCCTTCGAGTCCGGTGCGCTCGGCGACGTCGCCCATGATCTGCGGCGCCTGCACCTGCGGCAGCGCGCTGGGAGCGGCAGCCTTCAGCACGAACGATCCCATCTCAGGCGTGCGTTCGGCAACCGCGCCACTCGCCTGCTGCTCGGCAACAACCACAAGCTGGCTGGCCTGATTGATCGCCTCGACTGGGCTTTTGCCCTTTTTCGTGAAGCTGATATTGTCGTACGTCTCGGTAACGCTGCCCATCGTCACCTTCAGCGTAAACGTATCTTCGGCTGGCGACTCACCGCTCGGCGGCGCGACCTCCACCCGGATGTCCTCGCCAGACGAATTCTTGGCGGAGACGGTCAGCGCGGGCACTGCTTTTGAGGATCGACTTGGAAGCTGCACTGTCGCCGCTTTGCCATCGTCTTTGGCTGGGGCAACGCGCGTCACATAACAGCGACCGCCGCCATTGAGAAAATAGCCATAGACGGCATGCGAGAGATAGGCGCCCGTCAGGTGCGGATTGCGGCGGCCACCGTCTTCGATGCGGCCAAACGTCTCGACGTATTGCGACCAATTTGTCACCAGCACAGGTCGATTCGCTGGCCCAGCGGGCGCGAAGCCCACAAATGCGGCGGTTGCCGTGCCCACGCCCTCAATGGGACGCGGTCCACTGTCTACCTCCTGAATGTAGACGCCGGGTGAAAGATACTCAGGCATGTGCGGATCCTTTCGGTGTGCTGGTGGAGCTGGCGCCTCATGCCCGACGTTACTATCGCGCTTGTCATTGGCGAGGGGCATGGCGTTGAGGTTCAGATACCCAAGGGATCGCGAAGGAATGTCAATGCTCTCTGGCTGTTTACGACGCAGGCGGAATACGTGAAGTCACACCACACTGCTGTGTGCAACGTCACAGTGTGTCGGCGCCGCCATGTCCTGCCTCCCTCCTTCAAGCGCAACAAAAGTTACCACGTCACTCCATGGCCGAATTTAATGGGATGTCATTCGAGCCTGATATCGTAGGACACGGCAGGTGTCGTCAACATCACCGCGCGCGAACGACCGCCCGGCGGGGTGACCCGCAGCCGTAATTTGCCCTCGACAACGCTCGCCAGACGATATTCGCCAGCGGCACCCGTTGTCACTGGCTCGCGCGCGCTTCCCTCGATCTCGATACGCGCGCCAACGATTGGTTCGCCGTTCGCGTCGCGTACAGTGCCACCAATATCGGTGGTGGCATCATCTGTGGGCGAGCCGTCCGCCAGACGGCGATAGCGCAGCGTGCGTGTCAGCACCAGTGGCGAGCGAACCACCAGATCGAGGTCGAGCGGAGCCGTGACGACGTAATAAATTGCCGGATGGGGAGTAACACCCAACCCACTCCAGACATCCATCAGCCGTCGCCCGTCATCGGTCTGGTTCGTTTTTGTGGTCAGTGGAATCTCGCCAGCGCGCAGGTCCTCCGGCAGCAACTCGCCTGGCACTTGCGGATACTTCATCAGCGTTGCCAGCACACGCCACAGCAGCCGATGCTCGTCTTCGATCTCGGTCGTCAACGCGCTGACCATGTAGCGCAGGTCCATTCGGCGCGGCGGCATACGTCGCTCGGCATGATCGCCCACGCGCGCCGATGGGAACTGGCTCTGGCGCAACTCGGTATTCTCGACCAGATCAAAGAGAAACAGGCTGACTGTCGGCCGCACCAGCCGATCCATCCGCTCACGCGTCGGCGTCTCGAACGAGATATCCACCTCGTCCGGGCTGATGCGCCCATACTCCCAGATGAGCCGCTGTATCGCCGCGTGTATGTCGGTTAGCATTGTTGCTTGCGCTTTCAGTTCAGAACATTACACTCACGATACCCATCAATTTTCATAGATCGCGTCGGCCACCTCATCGGCGACGAAGTACCCGACAAATCCGCCGATGACGCCACCAGCCAGACACGTAATCGCCATGCCCGGCCCGGTTTCAACGCCTGCCGCCGCGCCGACTGCGCAGCCCGCCTTGGCGCCTGCCCACGCGCCGCCCCATCCGCCAACCGTGCGAATGGCCTGCGCGATCACTGGGCGAGCGTCGCCACGGTCGATACTTTGCTGGGTGGCGTCAATCATCAACGCGCCGTCGATAATAATGCCAACCACCAGGCAAACTCGGCCACCGACGCGAATATAGCGAAGTCCTTTTGCCTGACCAAGCAAGTTTGGTGGAACCTCGTAGTGCCCCTTCCCGGCTTTACTACCTAGCAACAACTTCATGTCCGCGTGCATTCCCTCGCTGTTGATGTGGTAATCCGGATGCGGAACCTTGCCCACAGGAGAATGATGATCCCAGGCATAATATTTCTTATTAGCCTTGTTGAAAATTGTCAGATATCGCGTGTCAATCTTTGGCATTTTGCCGCGACTGAGTGGGCTTAGCGCAAAGGCGGGATCGGAGAAGCGAACCCGGCTTCCCGGCGGAAGCTTAACGCCATTGAACTGCGAAATCGGATGCGATCCCAGTTGGTAGAGATTGCCTGTCAACATGCCCTGCGCTGAATTGGTGCGTACGTTGTCCCATGGCTTCTCGATGCCAGTCACACCGCCCGCGCCATCAAGACTCATCCCAATACCAGAGATGAACAGTAGTGATAGATCAGCGCCTACCATCGGGGTTATCAATGCCCGCCCATCGTTCCACAGCACGATTTGCTCGAAATACTGGCCGAGACCAATATCCGGGAGCGTCAAACCCTGAGAAGCATCGGCAATGGCATCAAGCGTCGGAAAGACGTCATCCTCAAGATCCACGAAGTCATCGTCGGGAACAAGTTGCAATTGTCCTGAGTCATCGACCACGACCAACTGTCCCGCTGGGATTCCCACGCCCTGAGGCTCGCTCGAATATGGCTTCCCCATAGAGGCAAGCGTCTCCGTCGCGCTGCAGTATTGCTGATAGGGGTCGCTATACGGGTCGAACTCGTCGCCCTGTTCCGCAAGCTTGCCAAGCGACCGTTCCGACACCTCGTTCTCTAGCACCGAGAGGTTCTCTTGCCCACCGTGATACAGATCGTCGCTCTGGTTCATGCCCGCGAGTGTCGTTCGCAACAGTGATACCTGCCGCTCAAGTTCCGCGTCGGAGAGACTGCGCGCATAGTCCGGGCTGATGCTCGACGACAGAATTGTTGGCGTTGAGGTGTTCGCATCTGGCTGGCGCTGCACCTGACGCTGTGCTTGCCCGGTGGCGTCTGATATGATCGGCAACGCCTGCTGCCCGCTCATGACGGCGCGTGCATTCGTCTCGGCAGCCTGTTCGTAGCTATCGGACGGGTCGCTGATGGTCAACCCCTTACCAAGGGGCGTGCCTGCCACCGGACCAGAGGACTGCTGCACCACATGGGTCAGCTCATGGGCAAGCAGGTGTCGTCCGCTCTCCGTCTGAGGAGCAAGCTGGCCAGCGCCGAAGACGATATCGCTGCCAACGGTAAAGGCAAGCGACCGCGCTGAGGAGGCCGTCCGCGCCGCAACGTCATCGGTATGCACGCGCACGCGGCCAAAATCATGGCCGAATCGCGGCTCCATGAAGGCGCGGGTCGCATCGTCCAGCGGCTGCCCACCACCCGCGCCGACAACCGCCTGCAAGTTGGATGCAATCTCATCGCCTTGTAGCCTGAGGTTGCTACCATCGGCCCGTGACGCCTGCATCGTCTGCGTCGTGTCGGTCGTATCCCCGCCGGGAACGGTCTCATTGCCCAGATCCGGTGCGCCCAGATCGGACCGAGCACCTGTTGGCGCGCAGGTGGGGCTGGTATCCAGTACCGTCGGCGGATTCTGGGTGCGCCCATGATCAGTCGCGGTGTCGTAGGAATCCTGCACCGCCTGCACCTCAGCCTTCACCTGGTCGGTCACAGCCTGCGTCTCGCTCTGCGCGTGGCCAACGAACCGCGCATGCTTTCCCGGAAACTGCTGGTTGTCGCGGGTAACATGACCGCGCTCATGGTTGAGCAGTGCCGCATAGAACCGGTCCCAGGCCTGTTTGACCGGCTGGCACTGGCTCGAATACTCGGTCCAGCGGGGCATCGTCATCACCTGTGTCACGTCCAGACGCGCGCTGGTGATGGGATCACCGGACGAACTGACATTCATCGCGAAGTCAAGGTGACCTACCTCGTCAGAGGGGAGTATCGCATCCAGCGCCGCGAGCGTTGGCGCCGAATAACTATCATACGTCGTTGTCGGCGCGTGAACCGTCGTGGAACCGTTGGAGCCAGCACTAAGCGGATCAGCGCCATTTGTCTGGTCGCCGCCGAGCGGATCGCCGCCGAGGTTGGTTGCGGCCCCACCCGAATCATCTGGCGCGCGCTGGATGTACGCGGCCATGTGGCCCGTGGCACTGCCGTTGGCGTGCGCCTGTTCATCAGCAGCAGCGCAATCGTGATCGTGTTCGTACGCGGCGCGCTCATCGTCGGCGCAGTCGCACGGCACTGGCCCGCAGCGTTGGATGGCAAACGCGCCAAGCGAGTGGCCGGTTGATGACGCTAAAGCCTGTGGCGCATCCGAAGTCACCAGGTCACGGATCGGGCGCAGCAGCGACAAATCGGGCTCGTTTGCGACGCGCTGGCGGCGCATACGCACGAGGCTGCTCATATCCAGCCTCCAATCTCCGCCTCGGTCAGTGGTTTTTCCAGCTTGGTGTATTCGCTGCGGCTGGCCTGTAAGAGATGCGCCATACGCACCGGTTCGCCGGAGTCCGCCGCGAGAAAAGCAGCATTCAAGGCGATATTGCGGATGTTGCCACCGGAGACATTGAGACGCGCTAATTGGGTGAGGTCGAGGTGCTCGGTGGGAGTAGCCGGCGGGAAGACACGCCGCCAGATTTCGAATCGCTGCGATGCATCGGGGAAGGGGAACGGCACAATGAAGCGAAGACGCCGCAGAAACGCGCTGTCGAGGGCACTGCGCAGATTCGTCGTCAGAATCGCGAGTCCCCGATAGGCTTCCATCCGCTGCAGCAGATAGCTGACCTCGATGTTGGCGTAGCGGTCGTGGCTATCTTTCACCTCGCTGCGCTTGCCGAAGAGCGCATCGGCCTCGTCAAAGAGCAGAATCGCGCCACCCTCCTCCGCGGCATCGAAGACGCGCCTCAGGTTCTTCTCGGTTTCGCCGATGTATTTGCTGACCACCGACGAGAGATCGATGCGGTAGAGGTCGAGATGCAACGTGTGCGCGAGCACCTCGGCGGCTAGTGTCTTGCCAGTGCCGCTCGCTCCGGAGAAGAGCACGCTAATGCCCAGGCCACGGCTGCCTCGCGTGCCAAATCCCCACGATTCGTAGACGACTGCCCGCTGGCGCACATGGGCGGCGATCTCGCGCAACGTCTGTTGCTGCGCGTCGGGCAGCAACAGGTCATCCCATCCCGCCACTGGATCGATCCGCTGCGAGAGCGCCTCAAGCGCTGGCCTGGCCTGCTCGCGGCATGCCTCCCACAGCGCCACGTCGAGCGGCGTCTCCGGGGCCGTGGCTCGCATGCTCCGCGCTTCGGCGCACGCCGAACGGATGGCAACCGCACCCAAGGTGAACTGCGACACCAGCGCATCGAGATGTCCATTCAGCGTGGTAACGTCCTCTTCAAGGGTCCGCTGCCAGACGGAGCGTTGCTCGTCGGTCGTGGGGCGCTCCACATCAAGCATCACGGTGGCGCGATGGGGCAGGCGGCGGCGATCCCTGGTCGCCAGCACGAGCGGGCCACGAATCTCCTCGCAGATCTCGGTGATCGCGGCGGCGCGCGTGTGTTCGGCGGCATCGAGCTCGCCGCAGTCCAGCAGCAACGCACTCTGGGTCAGCAACATTTCACGCTCGCACAGGCGAATGAGCGTCGCCAAATCGGCAGGTGCGGAGGGCAGCGTCTCGCCGGAAAGTGCCACCAGTCGCATACCAAGCTGACCGCAGGCAGTGGCAGCGATGGCCCGTTTGCCGAAAGCGTCGTCGCCACACAACTGCAACAGCGGCGGTCGCTCGCTCTCAGCGCGCTGCCAGGTGATCGCGATGCGCTGCGCCAGACGATGATGCGTCGGAACGAGTTCGGCTGGGGCTTCCACCGGCTGCAGCATACCAATCAGCCGCTCATCGGGTGATTCGAGTCCGGTGAGGTAATGCAGCACTGGCTCGTCGATGCGGAGCGGTGCGGAGGTGATGGCGCTGCTTGGATTCATCTCTACCAGCCGCCAGCGGCGCAGGGGCGCCTGGGGCAACAATGCGCTCCAGTGTGGCTCGTCCAGTGCGGCGAGCGCAAGTGCGAACGTCGGCCATGGGCGTGTGGAATCATCCTGGGCATTGGCGCAGACAGTGGCAAATTCGCCGTCGAGTTCGATCCCGGCGCAGACCAGCAGCAGGTCACGCTCGAAGGGCGAAAGGCCAAATATCTCGCATAAACGCTGCAGCGCCGAAGGCTGGGCGCCTGGCATCTTCGGCGTTGCTGGCGGTGGAGCCGCGGCATGGTCCATTTCGCCACCCGCCACAGACATCGCAGCCCGACGGCGCTCGGCATGTCGCTGCAAGGCGACACGTACCCGCTCGAGCGATGCCATCAGATAGCGCTGATTGGCGCTCTGCAAGGTCTCACTCGTGGTCGGCTGCTGGGCCGGCTTGGTTGCCTGCCGCGTGACTGCGCCCATCGGGATTCACCTGTTTCATCCGTTGCGGCCACGCTGCGATGAGTGAACAGCATCGGCAACGGGACGCATCAGAACGGACGCCTGATAGGTCGCCGAGAGCCGATATCGTGCCTGCAGCGCGGACCAGAGTTTGGTCAGGTCTTCCATACTTAAGAATTCAGGAGAAAGTGTGATGCGGTCAATGGAGTTGATCACATCTGCGAAAACTGTCGCGCCAACGTTGCCATGTTCTGCCAGCGCCGAAAGTATTGGGGCGATCACCTCGCGGGTGAGCACGGGTGTCTCGTGAATCAGATCCACTGCGCTGCCCAGCAATGTCTCGGCATGGTACTCGCGTTCGCCGTAGGCGGTCAGCACATAGTGCAGATCGAGCGAAAGCAGCATGGCACGTGCGACTTGCTCGCGGCTACCGCTTGCCGCAACCGTGCGCCAGGCAGTATTGGGCGTGATGCGATACAAATAGATGTTGAGTTGGCTGCGCTCATCTGCGCCCGTCGCGATACGGTCGGGCGGCAGCGCGGTGACTGAAAGATCCCCGACGACGGCACTCGCGCCATGTACGACGAGCCCATTTTCGAGGAAACCCTTGATGACGCTGGTGACCGACGCTATGCTGAGCGGGCTGCTCATCTCGTGCCCCATTATCCGATCGATGAAGAATCTGGTGTTTCGGGACTGACATATATTGGGACTGTCACAAGTGGATCACAAAGAGGAATCTACGTGCTATAACGGACGAGATGGCTAGTAGGTGACGCATTCCGCGCAGTGATCTGGAGCGAGACCGGAGTCGCAGTCGACCACATCACTCGCCACGTTCCATCTCTCACGAAAGATCAGGCACTCGCGTAGCATACATATCAGCCGCCGATATCGTTATCTCGGAACGAAGACACCTGGCGCTCACACTATCGGACGTTGCATAATAACCATCAATAACTGCTTGTTGTTTGTGTCGCCCCGACGCGCACAGGGAAGGGCGAACTATCGGTCCCCGCCCCGTTGTCTTGACCGGCTTCGTTGTCCACCGAACACATTCACCCGAGTAGGCACTCTCTCGCTCGCTTGCAGCACGGAATCCACGTCAGTCGCCCGTAATACGCCCCATTTGGTCACATATTCCGCTATACTGAAGAGAGAAGGCATCTCTGGAGAGAGGGACAAACATCATGGGAGCGCCGCAATCCACCGCCTTCGCCGCATTACTCAGACGATTCCGGCGGGAAACGGGGATGACACAGGCTGAACTTGCCGAAATAGCGGGGCTCAGCACTGAGGCCGTCAGCGCACTCGAACGAGGTATCAATCGCACGCCGCGTCGAGAGACCGTCGACCTGCTCTCCGAAGCGCTCAACCTGGATGAGCACAACCGTGTCCAGTTCGAGCAAGCTGCCCGCCGCCGCGTCTCGCTAGCATCATCATCAACACCTGAATCGGCATCAGAACGGCCCGCGGCGCTGGTTGGGCGCGCACAGGAACTGTCACTGATCGAGCGGCTGCTCAGCGGGCACTCCGCCCCTGTGTTGCTCTTTTCGGGCGAACCTGGTGTAGGCAAGACGCGACT
>DAHUXT010000152.1 GCA_027307065.1 Ktedonobacteria bacterium | reverse complement strand
TGTAGACCGAGAGCGCCAGCAAGATCAGCGTGAACCAGCCGTCCTCTGGCAAAAGCCGCAGCCAGGGAGGCTGAAGCTCCAGCGGGAGACGCGGCGATGGACGCGAATCCTGTCGCGGTCGCGTATCGTGCTGCGGCGCTGTTTGTGTGGAAATCGCCATGGCAATCGCTCCGTTTCGCGGAGAATAAGGGTACTACGCTGGACCTTGCTCCAACACATGTACGAGCGGATCGCCCCTTCGCACCGGGATGACCGGAACTCCTGCAGCGACCAGCAGATCGTGAGTCCGCCCATTGGTGCCGAGCCGCTCATCGAACGACTGCGGATCAATCAATATCGTAAGCGGTCGTACCCCACGCCGCTGCAAGTGATGGAGCGAGGTCGGCCAGTCGAGTTCTGTTGACGGCGTAATCACGATGAGCACCGTATTGCGCGCAAGCCGCGTTTCCTGCATGGCGAGCGCCTCAGCCAGCGACTCGCGCCGAGTGGAATGTGCGATGGCAAGCAACTCCAACACCCGGTCGAGTTGTCGCTCGCCGCGGTCCAGGGCCAGGCCGGTGTCGCCCGTGCCGCTGACGTGCAGGCCAACGGAAAGCTCTTGCTGGCGAAGCAGATATGCGGCGATGCTCGCGGCAATCGTCACGCCATATTCTTCGGTCGAGCTATCGCCCTCGCCAGCCTGAGATTCGCGGTCGAGATCGAGCAAGATCACCACATCGATAGTCGGATCGAGGTCGAACTCTTTGACCATGAACTGGCCCAGACGCGCGGTGCTCGGCCAATGGATGCGTGTGAGCGCGTCGCCCGATACATAGTTGCGCACCGTCACGACGTTGGTAGTCGTCTGCAGCGACCGCTGTGAGCCGCGCCCACGCCCCGGCATCAAGCCTGGCACCAGTTCGAACTGTGAAAGCGGCAGTGTCGGCGGCAATACCAGAAGTTGATGCTCTGGTGCGAGCACCAGTTCGCGCCGAAACAACCCGAGTGGATCGCCGGTTGTCGCGATGACCGGGCCAAGCGTGAACCGACCACGGCGACGACAGACAGTTTTGGCGCGCCACGCTATCCGCTGGTGCGGACCAACGCTCGAGACATAGCCCGCATGGTGTCCGGGCAACGTGGAGCCGTCAGACACCTGAATCCACAGTTTTGGGATCACCGAGTGATTTTCAAGCGAGAGGCTTTCCTCGATCCGCTCTCCGACTTGCGCGCGCCCACCCAGCGCCGACCGTGAAAACGTTATGCCACGGACACTCAGCGAGAGCCAGACGAGCGAGAGCACGAAGGCGCCGAGCAGCGCATAGGTGAGCACCCAGAATGGTTGCCAGCCAATGCTGATGGCTAACACCAGTGTAAATAACACCAACAGAAGCAGTTGCCACGGGCGCATATGCCCACGCCTTCCTTACATCGCGACGGAGCGTTATCGGCGGCCGTTGAGCGAACTGGGACCTCCAGGAACGGGCACCAGCCCAAGCACCTCGTCAAGTACGGCGGATGGTGTCACACCACGCACACGCGCCGCTGGAGCGATAATCAGCCGATGGCTGAGTGTCGGCTTCACCAAGGACTTGACGTCATCTGGCGTCACATACTCGCGTCCCCGTAGGGCGGCAAACGCCTGCGCTCCACGGAACAGCGCGAGCGAGCCACGAGGGCTGGCGCCGAGGTAGACCTGCTGGTGCTGACGCGTCGCGGTGACAAGGGCCACGATGTATTCGCGAATCTCCTGATCGACTCGGATCTCACGAATCTGCCGCTGCATCGCGGTCAGTTCGTCGGCGCTCAGAATCTGGCCCAGGGCGTCAATTGGGTGCGTCCGTTGCTGGCGGTCGAGTCTCGTCACTTCGTCGGACGGCGAAGGATATCCAAGACTGATATTGAGCTTGAAGCGGTCGAGCTGCGCTTCTGGAAGCGGAAAGGTGCCTTCATACTCGATGGGATTCTGCGTGGCCATCACGAGGAAGGGGTCAGGCAGGTGATGCGTGATGCCATCGACGGTAATCTGGACCTCTTCCATCGCTTCGAGCAGCGCCGATTGCGTCTTCGGAGTCGCCCGGTTGATTTCATCAGCCAGCACAAACTGGCTCATGATCGGCCCAGCGCGGAACTCGAATTCCCCGGTTCGCTGGTTGAACATCGAAACACCCGTGACATCACTCGGAAGGAGATCGGGCGTAAACTGAATGCGCTTGAAGGTGCAGCCGATGGAGCGGGCGATGGCCTTAGTCAGAACGGTTTTGCCAACCCCCGGCACATCTTCGATGAGCACATGCCCACGGCAGATCACAGCGATAAGCGTCAATTGCACGGCTTCGTGCTTGCCTACAATGACCTTCTCGACATTCGCGATGACACGCTGTGACGCGTCACTAATGGCTGCCACGGACAGTGTAGAACGGTCTTCCAGTTGCACACCTGTTCGCGACCCTTACGACCGGCAAACGCAGCATGTGGTTCGCCAGGCGCCTCGCTCGGGCCGCACTCCTTTCTGAACACTCGCTCATAAATCACTGGCGGCAGATTTCGCCAGGCGTAACCACAACCGCTATAGTCAACGACATCATCGTAAGCGAGGCTCAATGCGAGAATCCAACTCACATCAACATATTCTGTCACATAGAGCCGCGCCGTCAAATCGCCACGCGCCGGGTGAATCATTCTCGGTGTATCTACGAGAGACCACGGAAATCGATTCACCGCCTGTTGTGCATCTCTGACGAATAGACGTTCTCATCCTTTACGAGTGTTCCCTGTTGACAGCTAAGCATACATCGGACCACGCGAACAGTTCAGCAAGAGCTTGTATCATATCGGCAGATGAGGTGATAATACCAGCCGAATGCCGTAGTCGCACTCCCTGGTACTACGCGTCGGCAATACACGTGGAAAGGCAACAGCACATGACGAGAGTAGATGAACTGCAACAGACACTTCAATCCGAACATTTGGATGGATGGCTTTTCTTCGACTTCCGCCGCTCCAACGCGGTTGCTCACCACGTGCTGGAACTGTCTCCGCACGCGTTCTTCTCGCGCCGCTGGATGTATTATGTGCCGGCGACCGGCACACCGACAAAACTGGTCAGCTCCGTCGAGTCGCACGTACTCTCGGGGCTGCCTGGTAATACGCTCGTGTATCGCTCCTGGCAGCAATATCAGCACCACCTGGCAGCGATGCTCACGGGCGCTGGGCGCGTCGCCATGGAGTATGTGCCCGACAACGCGATTCCGTACGTCTCGCTGGTGGACGCCGGAACCGTTGAGCTGGTTCGCGGCCTGGGACCAGAGGTGGTGTCCTCGGCCGACTTCGCGCAGCGCTTCGAGGCGGTGCTGTCACCCACGCAACTGGAATCGCACCGGGCGGCGGGCCATGCGCTGATGGGCGCGCTCAACCGTCTGCTGCCCAGACTCCGCGAACAAATGCTCGGCGATTCGTTGATGACGGAATACAGCGTGCAACGCGAATTCGGCGACATGATGCGCGACGCGGGCCTGGTGATTCACGCGGGCGAAGAACCGTTGGTCGCCGTCAACGGCAACGCCGCGAATCCCCATTATAGTCCCACAGCCGAGCGGCACGCGATCGTCCGCAAAGGCGACCTGATGCTGCTGGACTTCAGCGCGCCACTCGCGGGCGATGATGCTATCTTCGCCGACTATACCTGGATGGTCTACCTGGGCGACCAGGTTCCCGAGCGCATCAAAACCCTCTTCGGTATCATTCGCGAGGCGCGTGACGACGGCGTCAGCCTGATACAGCAGCGATTCGAGTCCGGACAGCGCGTCGAGGGCTACGAAGTGGATGACGCGGTGCGCGCGGTGGTGACGCGGGCGGGGTATGGTGACGCCTTCGTGCATCGCACCGGACACAATATCGGCTCGCGGGTGCATGGCAACGGCGCGCACCTGGATAACCTGGAGACGCACGATACGCGCCCGCTGCTGGCGAACACCTGCACCAGCATGGAGCCAGGCATCTACCTGCCCGACGAGAACCTGGGATTGCGCACTGAGGTGGACATTCTGCTGTTGCCGCACGGCATAGAGGTAACGGGCGAGCCGCGCCAAAACGAGGTCATCGCGCTGCTGGCGTAGCGTAAGCGTATGCGGCGGCTATGATGAGGCTTCCCACGCCTGGGCGAGGGTATCGCGGTAGCGGTCGAGCCAGAGCCAGAATGTGTCGGCCCAATGGAGTCTGGTCAGCGTCTCTTCCTCATCGGCTTCACCTTCGAATTCGTCGGGGAAGTTCATGTCTTCGGCTACGCCGTTGACGAAGATGATCGGGAAGACCAGCGCCAGCGCGTCGGCCACCAACTGAGCCTCGCCCTCGGCAGGCGGCGCCTCGCGACCGTACGCGCTTAGAAAACGATGAACCCGCAGAATGTCCATGCCATCATCAACCAGCGGTGGCGTTGCGCTTGAGGCATCATCCCAGCGCACACCGGTAAAGTACAAAAGGCTGTACGCCAGCTCCAGCAGACGGGTATCCCAGCGGGCAGCGTCGAAGTCATAGATCGCGCTGACCTCTTCCGGACCAAACCGCAAGTTGTGCGCCTGATAGTCGCCATGTATATGCAACTGTGGCGGCGCAGGCTCAACAGCGAGCGCCGCAACGGCTGCCACTCGGCGCCCCTCGCATGTCTCGGCCGTGCGGGCCAATCCGTTCGCAACCGCGTCAGACACTGCCGGATGCTCCGCTGCCTGGTGAATCAGCGCGATGTATGCCTGTGCCAACCCATCGGCTGAGCGATCCTCTGGCCAGCGATGCGGCTCCCACGCAAAAGCTGCCGACACCTGATGCAACCTGCCGAGCATGCGCGCCGCTGCCTCAAGGTCAGCCTCGCCCGTGGCATCGTCGGTCACAAACTCGCGTCCTTCTAACCGGGTTTGTAGCTCATAGACGCCATCCTCGGTGATCGTGCAGGTGGCGCCGTCGGCTCGGGGCAACAGCCGGGGCACGGGCAGCCCGGAGTTGGCGAGGTGAGCCATGAAGGCGTGGCGAAAGCGCAGATCGGCGGCGGTCAAGCCGGGTGGCTGGCGTCGCAGCACATAGCGCTGCCCGCGTGTCTCGATCACGGGATGCAGCATGGTGCCCGCCATCCCCGGCAGCGTCGCAACCACACGCACGTCCGCCGCGCTCAGGCCCCAG
Source organism: Ktedonobacteria bacterium (assembly GCA_027307065.1). Classification (GTDB taxonomy): domain Bacteria; phylum Chloroflexota; class Ktedonobacteria; order Ktedonobacterales; family JADMIN01; genus DAHUXT01. Next base: position 4,235 of record DAHUXT010000152.1, on the reverse strand, counting down.
GCCGCCACGATTGGTATGATTTCATCGCGGGCGACATTCGCGTCTTCGTCCAGCATTCACGCTACTCCTGCGCACTCGTCCGCACTCGCCGCCGACTATCCGCACCATCATACGATACCGCGACTGACAAAAATGCGCCTCCGCTCGCTCCGATACAGAGAATCACCGCCTGATATGTGCTACAATCTCCAGAATACCCAGCGTCATATGGCATATCCGCCACAGCCGCAACGAGGAGGATCGAGTGACCCCGCCGAGCATACTCGACCAGCGACCGGAGATGGCAGAGTTGCATGTGCATCTCGGGGGCGCTGTAGACCCGGCCATCATGTGGAGCATCGCCCATCAGCAGGGCATTCGCCTACCAAGCAAAGACTACTGGCAATTCGTCGAGCTTATCACTGTCAGCTATCCGGACAAGGTCAACAACCTTGCCGAGTACGACCAAATCTTCCGCTGGACCGAGTTGATCCAGTCCAGCCCCCTGGCTATCGAGCGATCAGTCTACGAGGTTATTGGCGGCGCCTACCGCAAATGCAACATCACGACGCTGGAGCTGCGGTTCAATCCCATGAAGCGCAACCGCGAGGGCGAGCAAGATCTCGATCACATCATCTCCGCCGCCATCAGAGGGCAGGATCGCGCGCTGCTGGAATATCCCAAGGTCCGTTCCGGTCTGATTCTGATGATGGACAGGACTTTCCCCCTTGAACTGAACGCCATCATCGTCGAAAAAGCGCTGCGCTATCATGGGCGAGGCATTATCGGCATCGACATCGCCGGCCCGCCCAACCCCGATTTCTCCTACCGGGCGCACGCTGGACTGGTTGACCAGGCGCGTGACGTCGGCCTCGGCATCACCATTCACTCTGGCGAGGAAGGGCGCGTCGAGGATATGTGGGAGGTCGTCGAATATCTGCGCCCAGATCGCATCGGGCATGGGATACTTTGCGCCTATGACAACAAGCTGATGCGCGCGGTGGCAGATGCGGGCATCGTGCTGGAGGTCTGCCCGACGTCGAATCTGCGTACCCGTGCCGTGCGCGACGTTGCCGAAGTGCGCCACATTTTGGATACCCTGCGCGCAAACGATGTTCCCTTCACCATCAACACCGATGGCCCAGATATGCTCGTCACGACAATCCTCAAGGAATATCGATTCTTGCTCGAACAGGGCATTTTTACCGACGCAGACGTGGTGAAATGCAATCAAACGGCGGTAGACGCGAGTTTCCTTGCTCGCTCATGTCCGATCTAGACGATTGCAATCAATAGACGTTGTGGACTAAGTCAAGCAAGTAAGTGCACATCGCCCTTGACAGCCGTATCCTCCGTTGGTTACAATCTGCCCAACAACTGAATAGACTGCGTTCGCTCTCATCAAGAGTGGCTGAGGGAAAACGGCCCATAGACGCCTGGCAACCCACCCGCATCGCCGCGGGGAAGGGTGCAAACTCCGGCGGAACTACGATTCCGCGAGATGAGAGGGATGGATAGATTGCGTGTTCGCCACGCGTGTCGCCGCCCTCTTCATGTCAACGGAGAGGGCGATTTTGTTGGTCAAAATCGCGACTCAGCAGACTTGAGGATGAGCGAGCACGAGGAGAGTCCACGGAATCGGGCGACGACAGAGAGCCGTAGCCGCTGAGAATTCGGCGTTATCCGTTCCACTGGGCATGCTCCTCAGAGCAGCGCATCGAACTGGCGCCGCCAACCGTCCGCCAAAGTAGAGTGTGCCGGGTGAAGCCCCGTTACCGGCTTCGAGACCAACCTACGCCTCGAAATATTCGCGCACCGTAGAGGGTCTCCAAGGCGTGCGTCGTAAGGCGCTCGCACATCAGGGTGGTACCGCGAAGACCTCTCGCCCCTCATGAGAGGCTACTTTCTGCCAGCCAAAGACTTCTGAGGAGTCGGCAGGCAGCCATCGCGGAGCACAATCACCATGCCCCACACTGAACATGCACCCATCGCGCCGATGCTGCGCCGAGATACACAATCGATCATGCTGGACGAACTGCGCCTGGACTCTGGCGCTATCATCGCTCCAGTAACCGTCGCCTACGAAACCTGGGGCCGACTCGACGCCACCCGCGACAACGTTGTGCTGGTCTGCCATGCCTTGACTGGCGACTCCCACGCGGCTGATCTGGAGACACCTGACGACCCGCGCGCGGGCTGGTGGAATCCGCTCATTGGCCCCGGACGGGCGTTTGATACCGACCGGTTCTTCGTCGTCTGCGCCAATGTCATCGGCGGCTGTTATGGCAGTTCAGGGCCGACATCGCCGCATCCGGAAGATGGCCGACCATATGGTATGCGGTTCCCGCTGGTGAGTATCGGCGACATCGTGCGAGCGCAGCGATTCCTGCTGGAACGACTTGGTGTGCTGCGGCTGGCATTGGTGGCCGGCGGTTCCATTGGTGGCTTGCAGGCACTCGAATGGACAGTGGCCTTTCCTGACTTCGTAGAACGAGCCGTCATTCTAGCGGCAGGTGCGCGACTCTCAGCGCAGGGCATCGCGCTCAATGAGATAGGGCGCCGCGCCATCTTCGCTGATCCACGCTGGAACGGCGGCGATTATCCGGCTGACCGTGGGCCAGATGACGGACTCGCAATCGCTCGCATGGCGGCGATGCTCAGCTACACCAGCGCCGACGACCTCGCCCAGCGATTTGGCCGCAGCCCGGCATCACGTCCGACCAGCGAGCCAAGTCTGGGCGGCGCGTTCGACGTCGAAAGCTACCTGCAATATCAGGGACTCAAGCTCGTGCGGCGATTCGACGCCAATAGCTATCTCCTCCTGACCCGCGCGATGGACTGCTACGATCTGGCCGAGCAGCACGCCACCGACCTGGAGGCTCTCAGGCGAGTGCGCGCTCAGGTGTTGACAATCGGCATCAGCAGCGATTGGCTCTTCCCGAAGGAGCAGGTACGCGCCATCGCCGAGGGCATTCTGGCCGCTGGCGGACAAGCGCTCTACCGCGAGATCGATTCGCGTCTTGGCCACGACGCCTTCCTGAAAGAATGGCAGCACCTCGAGACGCTGCTGCGCCCCTTCGTCGCTGACCACTTCGTCGCCCGTGGCCCGCCGTAATCCGTCGCTGGGATGTACCACTCCCGAAACCCACGCCGATCGAACGCTTCAACGAGCTTTCACCCATTGCAAAGGACAACATCCGTGACAGACACATTCCACGCGCCAATCTCTGAGCAGATCGAACATCAAGCATCAACCACGACGCCATCTGACCAGACACCGCACTACGCCTTCGAGACGCTGGCCCTTCACGCCGGGCAGGAAGACCCTGATCCCGCGACTCGGGCGCGCGCCGTGCCGATCTATCAGACGACATCCTACGTCTTCGACAATGCCGACCACGCCGCCGATCTCTTCGGTTTGCGCGCCGCTGGCAACATCTACACCCGCATCATGAATCCAACACAGGATGTCTTCGAGAAGCGTATTGCCGCGCTCGAGGGCGGTGTGGCCGCGCTTGCCACAGCATCGGGCCAGTCAGCCATCTTCCTCGCGTTGACCAATATCGCGGGCGCGGGCGACGAGATCATCTCGAGCGCAAGCCTCTATGGCGGCACATATAACCTCTTCGCGCAGACATTGCCACACCTGGGAATCGCCGTGCGCTTTGTCGATGGCAGCAATCCGGAAAACTTCCGCGCCGCCGTCACAACGAAGACGCGCGCCATTTATGCCGAGACGGTGGGCAATCCACGCCTGGATACACTAGACATTCGCGCCGTCGCTGATGTCGCGCACGCCGCGGGTGTGCCGCTGATTCTCGACAATACCTTCCCTAGCCCCTATCTAATTACGCCGATCGAGCACGGCGCTGATATCGTCGTCCACTCGGCAACGAAGTTCATTGGCGGCCACGGCACGTCGATTGGCGGCGTGATCGTTGACGGCGGCAAGTTCGACTGGACGGCCAGCGGCAGGTTCCCCGGACTGACTGAGCCAGATCCCACCTACCACGGCATCCGGTACGTAGAGTCGTTCGGTCCAGCGGCGTTCGTCGTCAAGGCGAGGACGCAGCTCCTGCGCGATCTCGGCCCTGCCATTAGTCCGCTGAATAGTTGGCTCTTCTTGCAGGGACTCGAGACGCTGCCGCTTCGCATGGAGCGCCACAGCGAAAATGCCCTGCGGGTCGCGCAGTTCCTCGCCGGGCATCCCGCGGTTGACTGGGTCCTCTATCCCGGGCTTCCCAACCATCCGACGC
>DAHUXT010000151.1 GCA_027307065.1 Ktedonobacteria bacterium | reverse complement strand
TGAGACAGTTCGGTCTCTATCCGTCGTGGGCGTAGGAGACGTGAGGGGCGCAGCTCCCAGTACGAGAGGACCGGAGCGGCGCGACCGCTGGTGTTCCGGTTGGCCGGCCACGGCCACCGCCGGGTAGCTATGTCGCGTAAGGAGAAGCGCTGAAAGCATCTAAGTGCGAAGCCGACCCCAAGATGACGTCTCCCCAGGAGCGTTCGCGCTCCTGTTAAGACCCCGGGCAGATTACCCGGTGGCGAGGGTGGAGGTGGACCCCCGGTAACGGGCGTAGCTGACCACCGCTCATGGTCGTAGGGCTTGGCTCCCTTCATTGTCGAACTGGTGTGTTCTCGGCACTTGCGCGTGATCTCGTGGCATTTTCGAATGCCACCAGGGGCGTATACTCGCCGGCAAATATGAGGAAACTGAGAAATTCTGGCGCCTTACCGGCGTCCTCCACATCACTGCGGTTGCTCACCCTGGTGCGAAATACAACTGGTGTTTGGGCAAAGAGTTCAGCATACTGAAGGCCCGGTTGGGCGCAATGGAGCGCTCCCCGGGCCTAATCGTGCTCAGAAGACAACGCTCCCTTGCAGCGCAGTGATGACGCGATAGGCGTTGCTAGCGCTCTGGATTCAGTGCGAATCGTTGCGCTATTGTCTGTCTTTGTGTAACCAGAGTGGGGAGGTTTACGTATGAAAGGTGAGTGTGGCATCAACTGCCGTGATTGAGGTGAGGCGTCCAGGCGACCCCCATGCGTGTCACTTCACGCGCCTGGCACGATCTAGAGATGTGCATGTAGCGAGCCTTTGTAGTCTTATCGCTACTCGTCACGATGCTAATCTATTTATGTGAAGTCCGTCAGAGCATGCGTGGATTCCCGCGCAGGTTCATTCTTTGGATGATAACGCTTATGTATTCAGTCAATACAGCAGATACTATCACATTCGACAGCATATTGGAAGAAGGGCGCAAGCGCGGTTATGTGCGCCGTGCTGATCTCGAAGCCGCCGTTCGCCGAATGGGATCGGTTCAGCCGGGAGATGTTCCCGCCGAGAAGAGCGACCACCCCGGCAGTGCAGATGCGCGCATGTCTCCAGGTGACGGACCTGTAGACCTCGACACCGCTATAGACAGGCTTCTGGCAGACGACGTTGACGTGATCGACGACGACGAGGAGGCCCGCGTGAAGGAGGACGAGGCAATCGAAAGCAGCATTCAAGCAATGGAAACAGATAGCGCACCGCTTATTGATATGCCGGACGAGTCTGAGGCTGGCGAGGCCCGCCTCCGTCGTGTGCAAGAGGTGGCAAAGGCTGTGGAGCGCGGCGAAGCCACAGAGGTAGACGCAATTACCGCCTACCTCCGTGAAATTGGCCGTGTGCCCATGCTGAGCCACGCACAGGAGATCGATCTGGCGCAGCGTATCGAAGCAGGCGACAAAGAGGCCGTGCAGCAGTTCGTGCTGGCAAACCTGCGCCTAGTAGTGAGTATTGCCAAGCGCTACGTTGGCCGCGGACTTTCGCTGCTCGATTTGATTCAGGAAGGCAACATCGGCCTGATGCGCGCCGTTCAGCGCTATGACTGGCGCCGTGGGCACCGCTTCAGCACGCACGCGACCTGGTGGATTCGCCAGGCGATCAGCCGCGCTGTCGCCGATAAGGGGCGTGCCATCCGCCTGCCGGTCTACGTGAACACGGCGCTCAACCGCGTTCGCCGCGAGCGCCAGCGTCTGGTGCAGGAACTGGGCCGCGATCCGACGGAACTAGAACTGGCCGAAGCGCTTGGCATGGAGGTCGAGCGACTGCACGAACTGGAAGCCGCGCCAGGCACTCCGATCTCGCTGGAGCTTCCTGTTGGCGAAGACGAAGAGCAGCAACTCGGCGACGTGCTTGCCGACGAGACGAGCACCTCTCCGGAGGAGGTTGCCACGACGCGCACGATGAAGCAAGAGGTGCAGGACGTCCTCGAAGACGTACTGACGCCGCGTGAGCGTCTCGTGCTGCAGTTGCGTTTCGGTCTTGGCAACGGCCACACCTATCCACTGGAGCAGGTGGGCCGCCAGCTCGGCATCACCCGCGAGCGTGTCCGTCAGATCGAGGCTGGCGCGCTGGCGAAACTTCGCCACCCGAAGGTGCTGGAGCGACTTCGCAGCTAAAGTGGCGATGAATCTATGCGAAAATGGACCTGATCGGCTCACCGGTCGGGTCCATTTGTCTATTTGATGTCTATCTGAGTCTATCTGAGTCTATCTGAGTGCTAACATATGCTCCCGGCAAGGCGGGCGAGGAGAATCATGATGCTGCTGGCGGATCTTCGTGGCGACGTGGCGCGCTACGCGAAAAAGATGGTGGCGAGCCACCTTGTGCGGGCAGCGCAGGGCAATCTGAGCGCGCGAGACGCTGCGAGCGGTCTTATCTGCATCACCCCAAGTGGCATGGATTACGACCTCATCACCGCAGAGGACATCGTCGTGCTTGATCGAGATGGCTCAGTCGCCGAGGGTAAGCATCGCCCCAGCGTCGAGACACCGCTGCACACCTTACTCTACCGCCGCAGGCGCGATGTCCATTGTGTTATGCATACGCACTCGCTGTACGCCACCGCGTTTGGTGTCGTGTACCAGCCGCTGCCCATCGTGCTGGCGGAGTCGGCGCTGTGCCTGGGCGGGAGCGTTCCCATCGCGCCCTATCAGGTGTCGGGAACGGTTGAGTTCGCGGAGCTGATTGCCGAGACACTGGGTGATGGGAATGCCGTTATCTGGGGAAATCACGGCGCAATGGTCGTCGGAACATCGTTGGCGACCGCATACTCCGCCGCGCACGCGCTCGAAGATGGCGCACAGGTCTACGCGCTGGCTCGCCAACTCGGCACACCCGTGCCGCTGCCGCCCGATGAGGTGGAGAAACTTCACGCCTTCTGGCGCGATCACTACACCAAATAGCCCCAGATCGAGTGGCTGACCCTATTCAACGGAATCGGGCGGGATATCCCACAGTCCAGGAGCGTCGGGGCGTCCGCGATACGGGATGCCGAGATGCTCATACGCGAGGCGCGTGGCGATGCGGCCGCGAGGGGTGCGCGCGAGGAAGCCAAGCTGCAAGAGGTACGGTTCGTAGACGTCTTCGACAGTCTCAACCTCTTCGCTGGTGCTGGCCGCCAGTGTCTCGACGCCGACCGGGCCGCCGTCGAACTTTTCAATTATGGTTCGCAGGATGTTGCGGTCGCTGGGGTCGAGGCCGCGTTCATCCACCTCCAGCGCATCTAACGCCAGACGCGCCACCTCGCGAGTGATGACGCCGTCGGCACGCACCTGCGCGTAGTCGCGCACACGCCGCAACAGGCGATTGGCAATGCGCGGGGTGCCACGGGCACGGCGGGCGATTTCGCTGGTGCCGTCGTTATCCATCTCTACGCGCAGAATCCGCGCGGATCGCCGCAGAATCTGTTGCAGCGCGAGATCATCGTAGTAGTCGAGTCGGTAGATGGCGCCAAAACGGTCACGCAGTGGGGCGGTTAACGCGCCCACGCGTGTGGTGGCGGCGACGACGGTGAACGGCTTGAGTGGTAGACGCACGTTGCGGGCTGAAGGACCCTTGCCGATAATGAGGTCGAGCGCGAAGTCTTCCATGGCGGAATAGAGGCGTTCTTCGACGACACGACTGAGCCGGTGAATCTCGTCGATGAAGAGCACGTCGCGTTCTTCGAGCGCAGTCAGGATAGAGGCCAGATCACCCGCGTGCTCGACGGCAGGCCCGGATGTCATGCGGATATTGACGCCCATCTCGGCACTGATGATGAGCGACAGCGACGTTTTGCCCAGCCCCGGAGGCCCGTAGAGCAAAACGTGGTCGAGCGCTTCGCCGCGCATTTTGGCGGCATCCAGCAGAATCTGCAGATTGCCCTTGACTTTTTCCTGGCCAATGTAGTCGTCCAGGCGGTGCGGGCGCAGGCTATTCTCTTGAAAATCGTCGTCGCTCGACATCGGTGACACCAGTCGATCGGTAGTTTGGTCGCTCATGCGGCTCGCTCCGGCGCTGCTCTCGGTCTATCCAGGTATCGCGAGAACGGACGTTCTATGCCCTCGTATCGCCAGTATATCATAGCTGAATGCATCGCGACCGCGAAAGATGCTCAACTGAACCGAGAACTCACCGGGAAAGCAATGTCGCGGGCAGAGGCCACAGATGAGTGTTTCTTCTGCCCGCGCACGCTAGTATCGGTGAGTACTGTGCCGACGCGACGTTATGATCCGCGGGAACGCAGGTAGTGACGCGCCGCGAGGGCTGCCAGCGCGCCAGCGCCTACGACCGCGCCGCCAATGGCGACGTCGCGGGCGACATGCGGATGCTCGCTGAACACGGTATGATGGGCGGCAGCTACCTGTTCCGCAGTGGCTGTGGCTGGATCCATCGCCGCATGCTCAGAGTCCGGAGCGGCTGCTGCGGCTTTTTGCTGGAGCGACTGAGCCGCCGCCTGAAGCTGCTCTGGCGTCATATTGGCATAGTGCTGGGCAACGAGTTGTTGGACCAGTGCCGGGTCGGCGTTCTGTTGGAAGGCTGCCAGAGCGGCCGCTGCCTGGTCGGCGGGAATCTGGTCGTGTGTGCCTGCATCGTGGTGGTCTGCGAGTGTCTGCAAATCGGGATGGTTAGGATCCTGAAACACAGTATTTCTCCTGAGCACTGTAGGACATACACCGAGGCCAGGCGCAAGGGCAGCATGGCCTACGGCTTGAAGCATCACGTGACGCCCACGGCAGTGTACCATACGCGGCACAGCTTGTGTGTCTCGTGGCTCAGAGCGTGAGGAGACTCACAGTTGCAGGGTATCGCCGTCACTGGGGGCAAAGACCGTGCCGGAAAATGCCTTCGCGGCCTCGGCGCAGGCGGCATCAACCGACCAGCCAGCGGCCACTCCCAAATGCACCAGCCCGAGTGTCTCGACGTCGCATGTGGCGGCCTGCTGTCCGGCTTCGAGCGCCGTCATGTGGCGGCTTATTCGCGCGAAGCTGGCACTTTCGTTCAGATAGGTGCACTCGGTAACCAGCACACGCGAGCCTTGGCCTAACCGCTGGATGGCTGGGGTCGGTTGTGTATCACTGGTATAGGTAAAGTCGCCGCCGGGCAACGCCAGGCGAAGCCCAGCCGAGGGGAGTGTGTGGTCCATGCGCGCGATGGTTGCGGGCATGCCACCCAGTGAGAGTTGCTGGCCATCTTCGACCGTGGTAAACGTTACCTCAAATGTCCAGGTGTCCATCGTCAACTCGTAGCCGAATAGGTGGACAATCTCGCGCGCTGTCTCTATTACCTCAGGCAACCCGTAGATGTGCAGCGCGGCGTGGCGCCCTCCGAGGCGATAGCACTCGATCAATGACGGAAGGCTGCCGATGTGGTCAATATGCGTATGAGTAATGAAGAGATCGCTCAGTTCATCTTGTGCCAGATGTGCCCGGCAAAGTGCGGGATAGATATCTCCACCGGCGTCGATCAGGAGGCCCGGAGTCGTGGCGTCGCCGACAATCGCGAGCGCCGTATTGCTGCGGTCGGCGACGGATAGCGCAGCGGCGGTTCCCAGAAAAATCGCGTGTGCCATCGCTGAATCTGCTCCCCCCAGAACTCGACACGGGCCAGTCTCGAAAATGCGCGAACTCTCGCGCGACGATTTAGCGCCTGTCAGCGTTCCATCCGTCGTCTCTGAAGCTACTTTGACGTGATGGGTCGGGCTGATAGTACGATGGAGCCGGTGGACGGGCGGGCTGCGCACCACGGTGTGACGCCTGGTGGCGATCATCATAGTCACGACGGTCGCCTGGTCGGCTTTCATACCTCGGCGTTAAATCCCGGTCGTCACGAGGTTCTTGGTCGTCGTAGGTGCGGGGTCGAGCTTGTCTCCCAGAATTCTCGTAGGCGCCACGTTCATAGGTGCCGCGCGCGCCCTGACTTTGCTGGTTTGGATAGTGCATATTTGCGGGCGGAATATCCTTCGTCGCCGCGCCTCCACTTCTGCCCGCCAGCATGGCTACCAGCAGTGAAAGGCCGAGCAAGATCGCGCCGAGAAAGACAATTGCTCCGGTAATGCGCAGTGGGTGTGTCGCGACCACCTCTGGCGCCGCGCCGAAGCGTGAGGCGACCACGACGACACTCACCAGGCTGATGACGTACAGCGCGGCGTCCACAGCGCTTGTGATCAGCGCGGACGTTGCCCCACCCGCATGCGTCGCGGTGCGGCGTCCTCCGAGCACGCCAGTGACCAGGCCGCCGAGCAGGATGCCTCCAAACAGCGCCGCCGCGCCCGCAATGACGGCAGTGCCAGAATCAATGGCGCCGGCATATCCCGCGAGATTGACGCCGAGTAGCGGCACGATGGCGGCCAGCCAGCCAGCGATGCCTCCCGCAATCCGTCTCATGCATGATGTCCTTTGATCCAAGCGGCGTCATGGCCGATGTATTCTGAGCGTTCCGATTAGACGCCAGTGTACGCCTGCCCGCTTGGGGCGTCAAGCGCGATGGGCTATCCCTCCAGCCTCATCCATTCTCACTCGTTCTCACTCGTTCTTCGCGGAAGTCACCACGACCGAAATCGCAAAACCGTCAGTCCCGTCGTTGTCGATGGGCAATGCCACCGAGACCAGCCGTGCATCAGACGCCACGAGGCGGTCGTAGTTGCCAAGCGCTTGCGTATCTGGATCGTCGTCTGTCGTGGCGCGTAGTGGCTTGCCACCGCGAATGCAATTATCGGCGACGATGATGCTTCCGGGGCGCGAGAGCTTCATCGCCCAGTCCAGGTATGCCAGATAGCCCGTTTTATCGGCGTCGATGAAGATCAAGTCGAATGGCGCTTCATCCGTCAGTCCGGGCAGGGATTCAATGGCGGGGCCAACGCGTACTTCAGCGCGATCGCTCATGTCCGCGCGTGCCAGAGATGCGCGCGCCACCGCGGCGTGTTTCTCGCTCATCTCCAGCGAGATCAGTTTTCCGTCTGCCGGAAGTGCACGAGCCAGCCAGATGCTGCTATAGCCCGCGAGTGTCCCGATGTCCAGGATTTTTCGTGCTCCACACGCAGCCGCAAGCACCTGTAAGAGCCGCCCGTCCAGGGGTGAAATTTGGATGGGAGGCATATTCGCATCTTGCCCTGCGGCGATCGCTGCTTTGAGAGCGTCGTCTTCGGGCGCGAAGAGATCGATCAGTGCGGCGTCGATCTCGGTACGCTGTTGCGCGTTCGCGCGCAGATCGTCGAGCTGCTTGGCACTATTGTCGCCTGGGTAAGACGGAGACGTCATGCATGTTGCTCCATTGCGTTGGAAGGCGCCGGTCATCGCCGCATCGTTGGGTGATGGGGCGTTACGCTGAACAGATGCCTGTGTGTAGGCATTATATGGCGCGCTGCCCGTTTCTGCCACGAGACGTGCCGTCATTCACCGGATTCCTGCCGCTCCCCAAAAACGATAATGCCACCCGCATCCGAGCAGACCGCGGAGCAGGTGGCATGGCAGGGCAGGCAGGTGTTGTGTGGCCTATTTTCCCTGCATTTTGGCGATGATCGCGTCGGCCACTTGCGATGTGCCAACCGCGGTAGGATCATCTGGACGTGGTTTGAGATCGTATGTCACGTTCTTGCCCTCGGCGATGACGGCGGCGAGTGCGCCTTCGAGGCGGTCGGCGGCGTCGCGTTCGCCCAGGTGGCGCAGCATCAGCACGCCCGAGAACATCATCGCCATCGGATTGACCTTGTTCTGGCCCGCGTATTTGGGCGCACTGCCATGCACCGGCTCGAAGACCGCATATTTTTCGCCGATGTTTGCGCCGGGCGCGACGCCCAGGCCACCGATCAAACCTGCTGAAAGGTCAGAGAGAATATCGCCGTAGAGGTTTGGCAGCGCGAGCACATCGTACATTTCGGGTTTCTGCACGAGCTGCATGCACATATTATCGACAATGCGATCCTCGAATTGGATGTCGGGATACTCCTTGGCAACCTCTTGCGCGACCTGGAGGAAGAGGCCATCGGAGAACTTCATGATGTTCGCTTTGTGTACCGCGGTTACTTTGCGCCGTTTGTTGGCGCGCGCATACTCAAAGGCGAATTTCACGATACGGCGGCTGGAAGCGACAGAGATGTACTTGATGCTGATTGCGGCATCTTTGGAAAGTTTCTGGCCGGTAGTGCGTCCGATGAAGTCAATCAGTTCGTTCAATTCCTCAGTACCGCGCTGGAACTCGATGCCAGCATAGAGATCCTCGGTATTTTCGCGGCAGATGATGAGGTCCACGTGATCATAGCGAGACCGCAGGCCCGTATACGTCTTGGCCGGGCGCAGGTTCGCGTAGAGGTCGAGGCTCTTGCGGAGCGCGACGTTGGCACTGCGAAATCCCTTGCCGACCGGGGTGGTAATCGGCCCTTTCAGGCCTACCTTCGTCTCGCGAATGGATTCGATGACTTCCTCTGGCAGCACTGTGCCGTGTTTTTCAAGTACCGAAAGGCCAGCATCGTGGACGTGCCAATCGAACTCGACGCCGGTCGCCTCGAGCACACGACGGGTCGCCTCGGTTATCTCGGGTCCGGTCCCGTCCCCTGGAATCAATGTTACAGCGTAAGGCATGAAACCTCCGTACAATGCCCACACTACGTGTGTGTAATCTGGATGCAAAACAGCTGCTCCGGGGGGCAGGCGATCTGTGGCTGCATCCCCATGGGCCATCAATGATTATAACACAGCAGCGGCGCAAATCCTCGTGCCGCGGAGTACCCGTTTGCCCCTGTGGTATAGTGAAGATGTGTGGGTTCATGTCAGGCAGACAATCGCGGCCGATCCCTGAATTGGCCGAGGAAAGTCCGAACTCTACAGAGCAGGATGCTGGTTAACGGCCAGCGGGGGTGACCCCAGGGACAGTGCCACAGAAACATACCGCCGGGCCAGGGCATGCCTCTGGCTTTGGTAAGGGTGAAATGGCGAGGTAAGAGCTCACCAGCGGCCAGGTGACTGGTCGGCTGAGGTAAACCCCATCCGGAGCAAGGCCGTGCAGGAGGAGCAGTAGTGGGCGAAAGCTTGCTGCTCGCGGGTGGCTCGCCCGTCTACCTCCGGGTTGGCTGCTCGAGGCGGCGGGCAACCGTCGTTCTAGAAAGATGATTGTCGCCGTGGAATCCGCAAGGCGTCCACGGAACAGAATTCGGCTTACGGCTGGCATGGGCCCGCACTCACATTGTCGTGCCACCATGAGCACGGTTGCGCTTTCCGAGATGTATCGTCTCCTCCTCGGCCGCTAAAAATGTCCCCCATCTCTGCAGTTCCTGTGACCCCTGCTCTTGCTTCCTTGCTTCCTTGCTTCCTTGCCTCGGCAACCGCCAACCCTGATCAGGCGTGCGCGATCGTGAGCAAAGGCAGATTTGCCCAGTCGCGACAAATCCGTCCCGTTGGGCTGCCTCC
>DAHUXT010000150.1 GCA_027307065.1 Ktedonobacteria bacterium | reverse complement strand
TACCCGCGTCAGCTTCTCCACACACCAGCATCGATACCGGATGCCGCGCTGCCCGAGCGCATCACGAGAGCCGCAAGCAAACAGGCCTATTACACCGTTCGTTATCTCGTAGACCATGAACACACGACACAGGCGTATCGGGCATATGCCTACTTTCGCTGGGTGGATGACATGCTCGATCTGCACCTCTCACGGCACGTCGAGCGGCGCGCATTTGTCGACCGCCAGCAGCAGTTGCTGGAACGTGGTTATCGGAACGACTGGCAGGGCGAATGGCGCGGTGATCTGACCCCCGAAGAGCGGCTTTTGGCCGACCTCATCCAGGGCGATGATGAAGCTGAGAGCGGTCTACAATCCTACATGCGCAACATGATGGCGGTGATGGCTTTCGACGTGGATAGGCGCGGGCGCCCGATTACCAGTCGCGAGCTCGATGACTATACGCGCTATCTCGCAACCGCCGCCACCGATGCACTGCACTACTTCATCGGCCACGACCACGCGCCACCACGCAGCGCGGCGCGCTATCTCGCGGCAACAGGAGCGCACATCACACATATGCTGCGCGACACCTACGAAGATGTCGCGGCAGGCTACTTCAATGTGCCACGCGAGTTGTTAGAGTCCTGTGGCATTGGGCCGCGGGATATTGCGAGCGAGCCCTATCGGGAGTGGGTCAGCAGCAGGGTGCGCCAGGCGCGCGCATACTTCCGGGCGGGCGCGGTCTATCTCGATCATGTCAAGAGTCTGCGGTGCCGCATCGCAGGCCAGGCCTATATGGCTCGATTCACCGGCATACTCGGCGCCATCGAACGCGAGGGCTATCTGATTCGTCCGTCGTATCCAGAGTTCAAGCGTGTGAGCTATGGGCTGCGCATGGGTAGCTCAGTCTTCGCCCACGCGGTATTGCGAGGCAATTGATGAATACCCCAACTGCCATTATCATCGGCGCGGGAATCGGCGGGATCGCGACAGCGGCGCATCTGGCCAGACGTGGCATGCAAGTGACTGTGATCGAGAAGAATCACTGGCCGGGTGGGCGCTGCGACCGTTTTGTGCGCGACGGCCACCAGTTCAATACAGGTCCGACACTGCTCATCATGCCCCACGTCTATGAAGATGAGTTCGCCGCGCTCGGAACCTCGCTGGGTGAGCAACTGGATTTGACCCGCGTTGATCCCACGTACCACCTCGTCTTCGACGATGGCAGCCAGTTGACTCTCACCTCCGATCTCAAGCGCATGTGCGACCAGTTGGAGGCTATCCAGCCGGGGAGCTTCGAGGGCTACCTGCGTTACTTGAGCGAGGGCCACCGGCACTATAACGTCGCCATGGAGAAGCTGGTCGAGCACGATTTCCGTACCGCGTCGGAGTTTTTCACATTCAACAACATACCGCTGCTTTTCAGCCTCAAGCCACTGGTCCAGCATTACCATCACATGTCGTCCTACTTCACCGAGCCGCGATTGAAGTCGGCGTTTACCTTCCAGGATGTCTATATGGGTCTAAGCCCGTTCGAGGCGCCATCGACGTTTTCGATGATGGCCTTCACCGAGTTGGCCCACGGAGTCTGGTATCCCAAAGGCGGAATGTATAGCGTGGTGGAGGCGCTGGTGGATATCGCCAGGCAGGCGGGCGTCGAATTCCTGTTCCACACGCCTGTCGCGCGTATCGCGGTGGAGGGACAGCGCGCCAGTGGCGTGGTGCTGGCCGACGGTCGTCACCTGGCGGCGGATGTCGTCGTGGCGAACGCCGATCTGCCCTATGTGTATGAAAAACTGCTCCCCGCCGATCACACCGCCGAGCAGTTGGCCCATAAGCAGTTCTCCTGCTCGACCATTAGCTTCTTCTGGGGCGTTGACAAGACCTACCCCGACCTTGCCCCGCACACGCTTTTCCTCGCGGACGACTACCAGGAGAACTTTGCGAGCATCAGCCATCTGCGCGGGCTGCCAGAGAATCCCAGTCTCTATATCCACGCGCCATCGCGACTCGATCCCCAGGCAGCGCCCGCGGGCGAAGATACCCTGGTCGCGGTTGTTCCGGTGGGACATCTCGACGACGCGGGAGCGCAAGATTGGCGGCGCATCAGAGCGGGAGCGCGGCAGGCGGTATTCAATCGTCTGGCGCTACTCGGAGTCACCGATGTGCAGGACCATCTGAAGTTCGAGGTGAACTACCTGCCGCTCTCCTGGCGAAAACGCTACAACCTGATGAAGGGCGCGACCCACGGACTGTCGCATACCCTCACGCAGTTAGGCTACCTGCGCCCGCACAATCGCCATCACCTCTACCACAATCTGTACTTTGTCGGCGCGAGCACCCATCCAGGAACCGGCGTCCCTACAGCGCTGATCTGCGCGCATCAAGTCGCCGACCGGCTGAGCGAAGATCTCCACCTGCCAGCCCGGGACCTCACCCTGCTGAAGCAGGGTCTCGCGTCGCGGGCACGTGCCGATAAGAGCGAAGAGGACAGAAAGACAGGCCATGCGGAGAACCACATGGCCTGTACATGCTTGACGTGCTCGATGAGCTTGCGTTGCCTATATCCGCGCTGGCGGGATGAGCTGCCAGTAAAAGGTATTGAGCGCCGCTTTTTCCAGGTGCCACATGCGCCGTGGTTTCGGCGGTTTCGGCGGGTGCTCATAGTCGAACCACAGGAATGTCGCCTGACCATGTCCGGTTTCGAGGAAGCAGGCCACGCGCCCCTGGTATTGCTGCTGAATCGGACGATGTTGCAGCTCGGCGGCAATGGTCTCGGCAACGACACGCCCTTCATAGTGCGCTGCCGAACCCGACTTCGAAACGGGTAGATCGGTGGCGTCGCCCACGGCGAACAGATTGGCGTCTTCATGCCCTTTGACACGCAGCGTATTGCGATCCGTCGGAATCCAGCCGTCACGGTCGCCCAGGCCAGAATCCACGATCACCTGCTGGCCCCGATGCGGTGGCGCGAGCACCAGCAAATCATAGGGCAACTCTTCGCCTTCGAGCGAACTGACCACCTTGCGCTCCGGATCAATCGACTCGGTATTGAAGAAAGTGTGCACCTCTACGCCGCGCTTCTCCAGCAGTGGCGCGACGAAGTCCGCCACCGACTGAATCGGGAATGGCCGATTGATCGGGAAGACATAGTGAATTTCAGTCTTCTCGCGCAGCCCCCGCTCACGGAGCGCTGCCTCCAGCATGAAGGTATATTCCAGCGGCGCTGGCGGACATCGATATGGCACGCTGGCCACGCCAGTGACGATGCGGCCTCCGGTGAAATGCGCCATCTTCTCGCCAAGTTGCAGACTGGCGGCCTCGCCGTAGAAATGGTCGGCGCCTTCGGCGAATCCAGGGACGTCCTCAGGGGCATTGCGCGCGCCAGTCGCCAGCACCAGATAATCGTAGTGATGGGTCTGCCCATCAGCGGTGACCAGTTGTTTTTCGGCGGGAAGAATGCGCCGCACGCTTCCAGCTCCGTTGCTCATCAGCGTGATATTCTGCCCAAGCAGCCGCGACTCTGGGCGCACCAGTTTGTGCGGATCCTGTCGCTCGAAGGGCACATAGAGCCAACCCGGCTGATAGGTATGGGTTCCGGTGGCGTCAAACACGGTGATGTGCGTCTCGTGGCGTGAGTCACCGTGCAACAGATGGCGCAGGCGATTGGCAATCAGTGTGCCGCCGACACCACCTCCGACAATAGCTACTTGCACCTGCATATCCGCTCTCCTTTCCGGCTGAGCGGGGGTTTACGCACGAACGTGTTTACGCACGACGAAGCGTGTCGCCTCCTGGTCAATCTTCTCGACAGCAATCAGCTCGTTGCCAGCCTTCTGTACCCACAGGGGAATGTCGGTGTTCGAGCCGAGATCGGTCGAGATCACCGCGATGACCTCGCCGTCAGTGGCCGATTTCAGCCCGCGGATAAGCTCCATCAACGGGCCAGGGCAATGGCTGCCACGCGCGTCGATCTCGCGGTCAATATGTACCAGGTTCTGCATATGAATCATCTCCGTTTCCACGCACATCCTCGGCTGAGCGCTTTAGATGTACAGGGTCATCGCGCTATCATGCGCGCGCTCGATAAATGCGGCAACGCCCGTTACCTCGTCCACAATCGGCTCGAGATCCGCCAGTTGCAGATCGAAGAGCGTCATCGTGTGACTGCACGCGGCGATATGCACGTTGCCAATTTCTTTCGCACCTTCCAGATTCTCCATCCACGAGGTCACCTTTTTGGCAGCCATTTGCTCCAGCAGGTAGCTCTGGAAGTCCGCGTAATCCGCGCTTACACGCTTGTTGGTGGTGTAGTCGCCCTTGCGAAACGCCAGCGCGCCCCAGTTGGTCAGGAATATCTCGACATCCATCCCCATCGCCGCGGCGCCCGTAGCCATGATCGAGGCGGACATCAGTTTGTCGATCGTGCCAGAGAACAGGACAATCGCAAGGCGGTTCGCCGTTGCCGGTTTCACCGAACCTGTCGGGACTGGCAACACTTCTTCCTGGGGTTGTCCACCGAGCGGGAATTCGCCATACATCGCTTTGCTCCTCATTCACCGCGACCATGTCTGGCCGGGCTGGTCATGGCGGACGACATCGCGAGCCACCATGACATCACCGCATCACTGCATCACTGCATCACCGCATCACCGCATCACTGCATCACCGCATCACTGCATCACTGCATCACCGCATCACTGCATCACTGCATCACGCCTTCTGCAAATAAAAGGTGAAGACGCCTTGCTCCTCGACCATTTCAAGCAAGGTATTGCCGGTTTTGTCTGCCCACGCCCTGACATCCGGCTTCGAGCCGGGATCCGTCGCGCTGATCGCCAGAATCTGGCCGGGCGTGAGATCCTTGAAGGCTTTCGCCAGCATCACCACTGGCATCGGGCACGATTGCCCTTTCGCGTCGACAAGCTTGTCTACCTGATAAGTCGTAGCCATGTGATTCCTCCAGCATTGAACTGCCGGCGCCCAACTGAGACGCCGTCACCGCGATTAGATAAACAGGGTCGTATGCGCTTCGTTGGCGAAATTGATGAAGGTGGCAGCGCCCCCCACCTCAACGCCATCGATCAAATCATCGGCTTTCATCCCGAACACATCCATCGTCATCTGGCACGCAATGAGCTTGACACCCAGATCGACACACTCCTGCAGCAGGTCTTCGAGGGATGCGACGTTGTGCTTGGCGAAGTACTGGCTCTTCATCATCCAGGTGGCCATTGGCGTCATTCCCGGCAGCATACCGACGATGTTTGGCATCGGCACTGGCATGGCAGGGTTGGCTATCGGAGCGACTTTGAGATGCTTGGCGCCGCCCTTCTTGACGATATTCAGCCCATAGAAGGTGAAGAAGATTTCCACATCCTCTCCCATCGCCGCCGCGGCCGACGCGAGAATGAGCGGTGGATACGCCATGTCGAGCGTGCCCTTAGAGGCGATGATCGCGACTTTGTTCTTCGCGGGATCTTTCTTCATTGCCGTGGCGACGCTCTCGGTAACCAGGCTTTTCAAGCGCTCCTGGACGAGTTCATCCACGCGCTCCTGGACGAGCCGCTCCATATCAAGTGTCAGTGTGATGTGGTCGTGGGTGCTGGTAGTGGCACCTGTATCGATAGCCATACAATCCTCCTGTTCCGAACGTGGATACTTGCCGGGTTTTGCCCCGCACTCTGCACATGCCCTCTAAACATTCCAAGAACTCGGCGCGCGATTAGCGCATGAGCTTCGTGACGGCACTTAATAGATCGGTTACTACCGCATCGGGGTGGTCAGGTGACTCCTGCAGGCTGAAGCGCACGAAGCACTCCAGCGCCTGCATCGTCACAGCATGGGAAGCAGCACGCAACGCGGCAAACTGATCCATGATCTGCTGACAGTCTCGCCCGTCTTCGAGCATGCGCTGGAGGCCGCGCGCCTGGCCTTCGATTGACTTGAGTCGCGCGATCAGGGCTGCCTGTCGCTCGCCTTCAAGACGTGTCGCCGTGAACATGAACTGCTCCGTTCTCACCCCACCCCCGAGGGGTGGTCCTGTATCCACTCCTATTTAAGCGGGGCTCTCTCACGGAGCGGTCTCAGAATCTGCGATCCAGGCCACAAAGGCATCACAAGCGGGAAGCGTCCTTGCTACCGCCAGCGCAGAGGCCAACAATCCCTTGTGACCATTCCAGGTGGGGCTAGAGTTGGAGCCTTGCATAATACAGGCTCTTTCAGTTCACCTACCACATAACGCTTCTCATGGAACGCGAGGGGCCATGCCCACGCTCAAGGTTGAGTACACTGTGCTGTCGCGAGGGTTGCGATCAATTCTCGTACGAGATCTTGATCTGGTTGTTCACTGCCGTAATACCTAGCGCGGACAGCGCAGTCTGCTCCGCCGCCGACTTCTCGGCATACGAGCGCACCGTGCCTTTCAGGGTCGCGGTGTGGCCATGAACCTCGACATAGATCTTGTGGGCGTCGGTGGCGGCATTGCGCACCAGGGCCTTTTCGATCTTGTGCCTGATGTCGCTTGGAGTTGCGTGCGCCGCGATGGTAACCCAGTTGGTGACGCCTTTGATGCCCGCCAGCCGGTGGATGACACGCTCCGCGGCCTCGCGTTGAAACGACCACTCGACTTCACCCTTGAGCGTCACATAGCCGTGCGAGACGGCGATATCCAGCTTGTCGGTCTGGATGGCGGCATCCCACTTCAAGGCATAGAGGGCAGCCAGCGCCAATTCGCTGTCGGTGCGCTCGGCGGACGTGTGCAGTCGTACCTCAATGTCATTGGCCACCGCGTGTACACCCTTGACCCGCAGAGCGGCATTCTGGGCGGCTAGCCGCACGAGATAACTTTCGACCAGACCGGTCAACGTCACAACGCCTTCCTTGACGCTCACACCGATGTCGCTCACGGTGATGTGCGGATCCCAGCTCAGCTCATCCATGACATCTTGCTGGATGTCTGCGTCGCTGTGTACCTTAGGCGTAATGATGCTCATCGCTGCCCTCGCTTTCTAGACAGCCAGGGACCACATCGCCCGTAAACAGCCAACTGCACCGCCGTGGACGGGACCCTGGCACTGTCCATCGTAGGGTTGGCGCGTCTCGACGATGACACAATCTTGCGCGACGACATCACTTTCCCGGCACAATCACATCACAGAAACAGGCGGTGAACGCGCCACTCACGGTCACTATGTTGAGTGCGTGCGGGGGCGTCAGCAGTAGCCTCCATGCCATGATTGCGAGACCACGCACAAAGCCATGCGACTGGGCGCCCAGGCAGCTAGTGGGTTGTCATCCTTCAATTGATGGGTAAAAGCTAGCTGAGTAGAAGCTCCGGGTAAATAGTTCAAAAGGGCAGAATCCCCTTCCACTTTGAGCGTATCCACAGCCCTCGGTCAAAGAACATGAGCGGACTCCTGGTCCATGATTTCCAAGACACGCGCAAATTGCTCGATACTCGCCACACCTTCTGGGTCGAGAGAAACGATCAGATGTGTCACGCCGGCCTCGGCAAAAGCGTGCAGTTCCTCGGCGATTTGTTCTGCTGAGCCGGTAATCCATTCAGTGTTCGGTTTGGGCTGCTGCCCAGGCGCGAGCAATTCCACCCCGGTGCCCACCGATACTTCGATGGTTGTCGGGTCACGTCCCACTGTTTGGCAGGCTTCCAGCAGCCGGGGATATTCTTCTTTGATCTGGGCGGCGCGTGACAGCCAGGAGCGATTCCATCCATCGGCGTAGCGTGCCGTCAGTTCCAGCAGACGTGGACGGCTGCCACCAATCCAGATCGGCGGGCCGGAGCGCGAGGGGCCACGCGGACGCAGCGCCGCCTCGCGCGCCTGATAGTAGTTCCCCACGAAATCGACCTGGCCCTCGCGCAGCAGCGGCACCATGATCTGAAGCGCCTCCTCAAAGCGACTGGCAAGGTGATCAAAGGGATAGCCAAAGGCGCGGTACTCCAGTTCGCTCCAGCCCGCGCCAAGCCCCAGGATAAAGCGGCCATTGCTGATCTCATCGATGCTATCGGCCATCTTGGCGAGCAAGGCGGGGTTGCGAAAGGACGCGCAGGCCACGAGCGGGCCAAGCTGAATGCGGCTGGTGACGGCGGCCAGCCCGCTCAGAACAGTGAACGCCTCCCAGCAGCCTTTTTCCTCTTGATTGGGGAAGGGCCACATTACATGGTCCGCGACCCAGAGGGAATCGAGGCCAATCTGTTCTGCCGCCCGCGCCTGCGCATGTAGGTCGCGGAAGCGCGGCATCTGGCTACTCTCAGCTATTCCATGAATGGCCGGCGAGAAGCCGATTTTCATCCGCCGCCCAGGCTGCTGTTGGCCCATCTGTTATCTCCTATTTTCCGCTTTCCTGCCGTATCAGGCCTAGATCAATCATAACGGGAAAATAGCATAGAAGCGGCCGTAATTGGCCGGAAGTCGAGGTTACTTCTCGCTAAAGAGAAGCTCTGGCCCATTCTGATTTCCATCCCTGTTCGGCGAGGGCAGGCGAGCCAGTAACTGAATAAACACGATATATGATACGATGAGCTGAGTGCACGATCACAACGTAAAAGGAGGATGGCGATGAGCATGTCGACGGCGTTTCCGCATGCCATCCTGGCCATGATTTACGTGACCGATAAAGTACAACAAGGGCGGTTTGAATATGTGCCTATCCAGCAAGTCTCGTCGGAATTGAACATCCCGCCGTCAACCATGGGGCTGATCATTCGCTCCTTGAACCGAGCAGGGCTCGTTGAGACGCGCGAAGGCGCCAAAGGCGGCATTCGTCATGCTCGCGCGCCAGAAACGATCACCCTGTATGACATATTTCGGGCGATTGAGCAGGAACGGCCAATCTTTGAGACGCAGCTCCAGCCCCGTGTCACTGGGTCCAAGCCCACCAACGCCCAACAGGCAATCGTCACGGTCTTGCACGACGCCGAGCAGGCGTTGCTGGAGCGATTGCAGCAGACCACCCTCGCCGACTTACTCCGAGCGCTGACTGCCTAAGCGCAATGCTGACAGTAACCGCTTCACCCGCCGGCGCTTAACTATATTATCTATATATTGCATTTATATAGTTCATGCCGTATCATCTGCCTGGAGGTCTCCCCGTTCGGACACGGTCGCCTGCCACCGTGTGCGATACCCACGTCCTGTGAGGCGGCGCCCCAACGGCATACGCTCCTCCGTGTCTGTCCGTCTGCCCCCTCTCGGGCCCTTTTGAAAGGAAGGGAAATTGATGCGTCCGCTGCGTATTACACTCGTCGTCATCGGGGTCGTCCAGGTCTTCTTCGGCCTCCCCTTTGTGGTCGCGCCTGGACTCTATAGCCTGGTCTTGCACCTTCCCAATGCGCCCGCTTGGACAAGTTGGTTCTTCGTCATGAGTGGCGCCCGCTTTCTCGGGATGGCCTACGGTATGTTCTTAGCGGCGCGCGATCCCATGAAG
>DAHUXT010000014.1 GCA_027307065.1 Ktedonobacteria bacterium | reverse complement strand
CGATACCCAGTCCGCCTGACCGCTGCCGATGTAGCCGATTGTCTCGACCATATCGAAGCCAACGCCCGCCGCCAACCCAAGCAGGAAAGCCTCGGCGGGGGAGCGCAGAAGGCGCATGATCAGCACGGCGCCCAGCGGCTTCAATCCTTCTTCCACCAGCGGCGCGACCACCGACAGAATAAGCAGCATGAAGAGCACGTCAGTCAGACTCTGCGGCGCGGTATTCAGGCCGGAGATGCCTGGGGACAAATCAGGACGTGCAATCCTCAGGCCGAGGATGATGAGTAGTTGCGCGATTCCCTCAAAGATGATGGCGAAGAGTGGCGCCATCGTCGCACCAAAGAAGAGCGAGAGCCAGAGGTGGCGGCGGGTCGTCGAGGCGCCGAGCCGCTGTATTCCAAACGCCAGAATGGTGAGAGCCGGGAGGAAGCCGGAAAGTAAGGCCAGAGGCAGCACCGCGAATGCCAATCCCGGCGCAGTGTTGCTATGCCAGATGGCGACCGAGGCTGCCAGCGCAATAATCGTCAGCGCGAGCATCCAGACTGGCGAGGGAAAGCTTGGAGCTGGCGATGGGCGTTTCAGCGCCCCCCGCGAGATACCATAGATGATAGCCAGGATGCCGCCAAGAATTGGCCCAAGTGTGAACCCTGAAAAGGTCGCCAGCACGCTGAGACTATCGCCAACGCCACCAAACGCGGCCAGACCGCCGATGAGAAGCACGAGTAGCCCCCCGACGACGGAGACAATGCCCAGCGAGAAGACAATCCACGCAATAACGCGCGCATATAACTCGCCGGGCGCGCGCCGTTTGACCACTGGTACGGGATATCCCCAATACGGCTGCGCGTACGGATACGCCGGATATGGGTAGGGGTAGATCGGAGCGACCTGGCCCTGCGGGTAGACGGGCTGCCCGGGCCGCGGCGGCTGCGGATAGGGATAGGGATACGGATATTGCGGGTATTGCGGATATTGCGGCTGCGCTCCCTGCGTCGGCACGTTGAATGCTCCCGGCTGCCCAGATGGAGGCATCGGCGCATAGTGTGGCGGGTACGGCGCGTACATGGGATACGGCTGATACGGCGCGGTTCCGGTGTATGGTTGATATTGGCCATACTGCGATTGACGGGCCGGGGGCTGTGCCGGAGACGCTGGCGACGGTGGCGACGGTGGCGACGGTAGAGTCGCAGGCGCCGATTGAGCCGGAGGCGTTGGTGTCGCCATGGGCGTCATTGCAGACGGCGCCGTGGGAGCCTCACTGCCCGACGCTTCAGGACTTTGGCTCAATTGCGCGCCGCACACCAAACACCGGGTATCGCCAGGGCGTGTGGCGGAGCCGCAATGCGGGCAGGGTGTTCCATCCAAGACGCTTTCATCCTCTCCAGACGCGTGCACTCGGGTCGGCAGCCGGTTACTCGCTGTTCGCTATGCGCGATACTGACAGGCCCTTAGTATAACAAATGGCGCGATAGCTCCCACGCATGCCAGCATTTCGGTTCAGGAGTCTTCCCCTAGATGATACGCATGTTGATACACGCTGGTTTGGCTCAGGGAATATTTTGCGCGCCACAGTGTATTCGCGCGCGACGTGACGCGACCTGGATACGCGCTCAACTGGCATACTGTGGCAGCACAGTATTCGGGCCAAGGATGCCTTCGAGCTGCTGGTGCAGTTCTGGACAATAGCGGATGCCCGCGTGGCCTGGTGGCACGGTGAGCCGCGCCTCCCACGATCCGTTGCGCACGATGAATTCGTAGCGGTCATGGCCGGGGAAGTCATTCAGCGCGGTGAGAACATCTTGCAGGTGAGCCACGTCAAGCACGCTGTTCTTCTGGCGGCGGAGTGAGATGCGCACCAGATACTCTTTGCGCTCGGCCTCGTCGGGCATCATCGCGAATTCCTCGACGCTCTCGCAGATGATTTCAGCATCCTCATCACGCAGGCGCACGGTTCCAGTGACCAGCACGACGGAGTCCTCGCGCCATATCTCGCTGCTGGCGGCATAGGTCTTGGGGAAAACGGTCACAGGCACGGTCCCCTGCAGATCTTCCAGTTGGACGATGAGCATCGTGTCGCCACGCTTCGTCACGATCCGGCGAATCTCGGTGATGCGGCCACCGAGTGTGATCTTCTGGCCCGCCCATTCTTCCGTGAGGTTGGATGTATACGTCGTCACACGCCGCTTGAGCGCCGGGGCGATGTGTGAGAGCGGATGCGCCGAGAGATAGAGGTTGAGCAGTTCTTTCTCCCACGCGAGCAGTTGCTCCTGCGAGTGATCGGGCATGTCGGGCAGCGCGAAATCGTCGTGGCCATCACTGGCGACGCCGCCGAAGAGGCTGTTCTGCCCAATTTCCCGCATCTTGCGCTGCTGCTGCCCATAGGAGATCGCGCGGTCGAGCGCCGAGAGCATCTGGCTACGTCGGCCCAGACCATCCAATGCGCCTGCCTTGATGAGGCATTCGACGGCGCCGCGAGTCACGCTTTTGCTGTCGGTACGCGCAAAGACATCGGCCAGCGACTTGAACGGGCCACCCTCGCGTCGCGCCTCCAGCAGCGCGTCAATTGGCCGCGAGCCAACGTTGCGGATGGCCAGCAGCCCAAATCGCACCGCCCAGCGTGGCTCGCCGGTCTCCGCGTCGGGCTCCATCGCCTCAACGGTAAAGCCGCTCTCACTGCGATTGATATCCGGTGGCCGCACCTCGACACCCATTCGGCGGCATTCCTCGATGGCCGCCACCACCTTTTTGGCATCGCCCGACTCGGTGGTGAGTGTCGCCGCCATGAACTCCGCCGTGTAGTTCGCTTTGAGGTAGGCGGTCTGATACGCCACGAAGCCATACGCCGCCGCATGGCTATTGTGCGAGACGATGCGGTTGGCGATGTAGTTGAGCGGCCCATCAGGTGCCATCTCGACATCATAGGTCATCGCCGCGCCGCAGGGTGTGATCGACATAATAGGGTCGCCGTTGGCCGCGTGGGCAACGCCAAGATGCCGCAGCACGATCGACTTGAAATCTTCTGGCGTAACGACGACATATGGCAGATCGCCGTACTTCGCCGCAAAGAAGTCGGCGGTCCGGTCCATGCCATCCATTTCCCAGTAGATGCCATTGAAGTAGAAGTCGCAGATGCGCCCATTGCCGAGCACCTTGTGCATCTCGAACGCGATGCCCTGCTCGATCAGCCATTCGCACATATCGCGCTCCGGCTGGCTGGCGCACCACATACCATTGGACGCGATCGAGCATCGGCCATAGCCTGGGCCGGTGTCGTAACAGGCGCGCGTGCTGGCAATCGACTTTGCGATGAATTCCGCCTTCCACGCGGGATCATTGGCAAAGAGCCACTTGGTGCGCTCGTGTATCGCGGCGACGCCGTTGCGTGTGAGGTGTGGATGCAGGGTGTGCATGCGTACCATATGCTGGCGCTGATCTTCGGGATTGCGCACGGCTTGGTAGGCAGCCACGCGCTTGCTCACACGCGCCCGTTGTGCCGGACTGTGGTTCAATCGCGTCATCATGGCGCGACGAGCCGACCGCTGGCGCTCGGTGACACGTCTTGGCGCGGTGATCAGTTCGGTGCCGACCTGCATCTCGCTCGCTGACAGGTAGCCTTCGGTGGTGAGCAGCCGATGCTCCGGCGTCACCTTGATCGACTTGCCCGACGCAGTGCGGATGTGCAGCAGCGCCTTGCGCCCCGTCTGGACGATGCGCGCCACCTTGTGCGGGCGAATCTGCCCATCGGGCCACATTGCCATAATCTCGGCGGGCGGATTGCGATAGGCAGCCGAGAGGGTCGTGCGGCTGCCATCGGGTAGCTGCACCCCGGTCGACCCGTGGGCACACTTGTTAAATCCATAGCCAGCGAAGGGTTCGATGAAGGCGAAGATTTGCTCGGCGACCTTCGCCTTGATGCCGTTCGCGGCGCAGCCAGTGACGAACTTCTCGCGATACTTCTGCAGCTCCTCGGGGATTTTCTTCGACATCGCCTTGCGGAACTTATCGACCTCGCCCCAGGTGAAACCCGCCAACTGCACGGCGATCAGCAGCACCTGGTCCTGATAGACGATGACGCCGTACGATTCGCGCAGCAGCGGCTCCAGCCGGGGATGCAGATACTTGACCTCGATCTCGCCGTGCTTGGACTGAATAAACGTTGGAATCGAGTCCATCGGGCCGGGACGGTAGAGCGCCACCATGGCAGTTACGTCTTCGATGCAGGTCGGCTTCAGGTCCTTGATGTAGCCGCGCATGGCGCCCGACTCCAACTGGAAGACGCCCGTCGTCTCGCCCGATGCCAGCAAATCGTAGGTGCGCTTGTCATCGGTGGGCAGTCGGTCGAGATCGATCTCGATGCCGCGTGTCTGCTGCACGAATTTCTGGCAGTTCATCAGGATGGTCAGGTTCGAGAGTCCCAGGAAGTCGAACTTGAGCAGCCCAAGTTCCTCCAGGTGCGCTTGCTCGTACTGCGAGACGAGCCATGGATTCGCCTCTTTGTAGTCGCGTAATTGCAGCGGCACGACCGTTTCGAGCGGATCGCGGGAGATGACGACGCCCGCCGCGTGGATGCCTGTGCTGCGGACCGTGCCCTCCAGGCCGCGCGCCATGTCTACCAGCGCGTGAATCTGCTGGTGCGTCTCATACGTCTGGCGCAGCTCCGCAACGTCTTTGAGCGCGCTGCTGATCGTCACCTTTGGGCCGGTGGGAATCAGCCGCGCCACCCGATCAGCCTCATTCTGCATGCCCATCACGCGGCCCACATCGCGCACCGCCGCCTTGGCCGCCATCGTATTGAACGTGACGATCTGCGCCACACGATCCCACCCGTATTTGTCGGCGACGTAGCGGATGACCTCTTCACGGCGGTCGTCGGGGAAGTCCATGTCGATATCGGGCATGCTCATGCGCTCGGGATTGAGGAAACGCTCGAAGAGCAGGTCATAGCGCAGCGGATCGACGTTGGTAATGCCGAGCACATACGCGACCAAACTGCCCGCCGCCGAGCCACGAGCCACACAGCGCATGCCACGGCTGCGGCCAAAGTTGACGTAGTCCCAGACGATGAGAAAGTAGGAGATGAACCCCTTCTCCTTGATGACGCCGAACTCATAATCGAGCTTCTGCTGCACCGCCTCGCTCATCGCGCCATAGCGCTCTTTGACGCCCTCCAGACAGAGGTGATATAGATATTCGTCGGGCGAGGCGAACCCGGCGGGAATGTGGTAGATCGGCAGCAGATTCGCGCCAAACTCCACCTCGACGTTGCACATCTCGGCGACGCGCATCGTGTTCTGCAGCGCCTCAGGCAACTCCGGAAACATGCGCGCCATCTCGTCGGGCGTCTTGAGGTAATACTGCTTGCTATCGAACTTCATCCGCTTTGGCTCGTCCAGCGTCTTGCCGGTCTGAACGCAGAGCAGCACGTCCTGCGCTTCGGCATCGCTGGCGGCGACATAGTGCAGGTCGTTGGTGGCCAGCAGCGGCGCGCCCAGTTCGCGGCTCAGATCGTAGAGCATCGGGTTCAGCTTGTTCTGCGGCGAGTCGGGAGCGTCGTGGTCCTGCACCTCGATATAGAAATTTTCGGGTCCAAAGACATCCTGATACCAGCGCACCGCCGCCCGCGCGCCGTTGATGTCGTCGCGCAGCAGCAGTTCGGGAATCTCCCCGGAGAGGCAGCCCGACGTGACCACCAGCCCTTCGGCGTATTCGGCCAGCATCTTCTTGTCAATGCGAGGCCGCGCCTGGTAGCCCTTCGTATGGGCGAGCGTCGTCAGCTTGAGCAGATTGTGGTAGCCGGTCCGGTTCTTCGCCAACAGCAGCAGATGGTTGTACTCGTAGCGACCCGTCTTCTCTTCGAGCGATGGGACTTGGTAGCCCTCGACGCCGAGAATAGGCTTGACACCGGCCGCTTTGCACGCCTTGTAAAACTCGATGGAGCCGTACATGCCGCCGTGATCGGTGAGCGCCAGCGCATCCATACCGCCCGCCTTCGTCGCCTCGATCAGCCGTTTGATACGCGACTGGCCGTCGAGCAGACTGTATTCGGAATGGACGTGCAGGTGGGTAAAGTCGGCCACGATCTCACCATCCCTCGCGATTCCGCGTGTCTCTCGGGGCTGGCGCGTCGCGAGGAGGACGGCGTGCGAGCCGGGGTGTATGTTACGCCGCTGTGGGCGGAAGCTGATTTGCCAGGCACTACGTCGGTAGTACAGATGTACAGACGAAGCGGGACACCCAAGGGGTACTTGCCCCTCGCTATCCCGCACTCCCAACGGTAACACAGGGCAGCCAGCCGCGCCAGCCTGCTAACCGGATGGGCCAGCCCGGTTGGTCGAACCACGGCGCGCGCATCACATATTAGTCACCATCAGCGCATCATCTCAGGCAGACACATGGGGCTGGACAGAACCGCTAGAATGGAGGAGTCCTCTTTCACCGCCGTTGCGGCGCAGACCGAACAGACAGTACTCTGGATGAAGGTGTATCTATGGACCAGGTGAGCGGACCTTCGAGTGTAGGGATGCAGGGGCCACAGCCGAAACGCTGCCCACTGTGTGGCGTGACGGTGATTCCCGATCCGCTGGGACTCTACGAATGCGCGTGCGGCTGGGGCGGACCCGGCGACCCACTGGAGCACGATCGCGGGCTGGCCCGGCTGTTCGCGCGCACCGATCGTGATCTGGCCAACGGGCAGGCGCAACGTGATTTGAGCCGGTTGGCGGCTCGCGGCGACTCCGCCAGTTCGCTCAATCCATTCTATGTGATGCTGCTTTTGCTGGTTGCGACGGTCGTGTATGTGGTTGTGGCAGGTATCGTCGGTGGCTGTGTCTGGCTCGTGGTTGTAGGGATACGCGACCACGCCTGGTTAATGGTCTTTGTCGGCGCCGTCTTCCTCGTATTAATCGTGAACGCGCTCTGGCCGCATCGACGTAGCCATCAGGGTGTCAGGGTAACGCGTGAAAGATTCCCGTCGCTGATGACGGCGCTCGATGAGGTGGGTCAGCGGGTCGGTACGCCCGTTCCTACGCGGGTTGTACTGGTTCCGGATGATGACTTCGACATTGGACGACGACTCTTCGGCGGCGATGTGTTGCATATCGGCGCGGCCAATCTGGCCCTGCTGAGTGACGTGGGTATGAAGTCAATGCTGGCGCACGAGTTGGCGCATGCCGACCATGGCGATACATTGTTTCACCGCTTCACCGGCCAGGCAGAATATCTTCTGCACGAGATTGTTTACGGCATTCTGGAAGGGGTGATCGGGCAGGCACAGGGTGTAAGGCGCAGCTCACAAATATACAGGCGTGGAGGAACCAGGGGCACGGGCGCTACTTTCCTGGCAGTCATCCTCACCTGGACGTTACTGCTGCCGTTCCGCCTGCTCTGGTCGCTCTTCCACCTCTTGCGGATGCACGCAAGCCGTTCCGCTGAGTTTGCCGCTGACCGTGCCGCAATTCGCGCCTATGGACCGCAGGCATTTATCGATGGGTTGTCGGGAGTCTTGGTGGCCCAACGTACCTTCTACCGCAATAGCGGTTCGCTGACTTCAGCGATGCGCAGCCGTAGCAGCGACAATTTCTATGCCGAGATGCGACGCCATTTCGACGAGCTACCGCCGAATATCACTGCTCAGTTGCGAGTAGACGCAGCATCTGATTTCCGCACGCTCGCCAACAGCCATCCCATCACACCGGATCGCCTGCGCGCCGCCTACCAGACATTCGGCACCTTGCCGGCGTCGCCTGCGCCCTCCATGCCTGCGTACAAATTGCTCATTCCCAGCGAGTCGTCCGATGCCAACGTCACGGAAACAGAATTGACGGCGCTGCTCTTTGCCCCTAAGAAGAAGTAGCGGGCAGCGCCTCCGGTGCGAGACGGCCATCTGCCAGGGCAGCCAGCACGGATTCGGCGTCGTTCTGTTCGGCGGCAGACAGCGCAGCGAGCGAGACGCATGCCAGCGCGGCGCGTTTCCCCGGCTCTAGCGTGCCTAATTGGTCTGACAGGCCGAGCGCATCGGCGCCGCCAAGCGTTGCCAGCCGCAGTAAATCCGTGGAGGTAGGTGTCTCGCCAACCTGGGCGTGCAGCGCGTGCGCATCGACGGCGTCATCCCAGACGGCGAGAGAGGGACTGCTGGCAAGACTGTCGCTGCCGAGCGCCAGCCGAACACCGGCGGCGCGGTACAACGCGTATGGCATCCGTCCGCAGCGCAGCCGTGTGTTACTGCGTGGACAATGCGCCACCGCCGCATCAGCGCGAGCAATGCGCGCCACATCGTCCGCGTCCACCTGAATACCGTGAGCCAACAGCGGGCGCGACGCCAATACACCCAGTTCGTCCAGGTACGCCATCGGCGAGATACCCGGCGCTCGCTCCGGATGCAGCGGCCAGCCCGCCCCAGCGTACATCAGGTCGGCGATAGGGCCGGTAGCATCGCGCAGAAATTGCGATTCGGCAGGCGACTCGGCGGCGTGGATGGTGAGCGGCACATCTTCGGCGCTGCACCACTCCGCGACGGCGCGCAGCAGCTCGGCGCTGACCGTGAATGGCGTGTGCGGCGAGAGGCCAAAGCGGATGCGGCTCTGAGGATACTCGCTGCGCCACCGCTCGATCTGCTGTTGTCCCTCGCGCAGCAATTCGGCCGCGCGCGCTGGATCGGGGCTGAGCAGCTCGTAGTAGATCGTCCCGTAGAGGCCACTCGCCACCAGCGGGCGCACACTCCGCCCGAACGTACAGATCTCGCCGACGGCGACCGTGCCACTGGCCCGCAGCAGCTCCACACCCGCATAGGCCGCCCGCTCGAAGTCCTCGGGCGATCGTGTGCGGCTGTAGCGCACCAGCGGATACGTCCACTCGACGAATGGCAGGTCCTCAGGGACATGTCCGGCGTGGTGGGTCAACTCCAGATGCGTGTGGGCATTGACGAGTCCCGGCAGCAGCGCGCGCGCGCCAAGATCAACCACATGCCCACCGGGAAACCGCTCGCGCAGGTCGGCAGCCGTTCCCACGGCGACGATACGCCCATCCTCGGCGGCTACCGCCCCGTTGGCTATTGGCGCGGCGCTCACCGGGAAGACGTAGCGAGCGGTGTAGAGAGTCACCTGGGTACGCATCGACGCCATTTAATCGAGTTGTTTGAGAATCTTGTAGCGGCTGTTGCGCTCGGCGGGCCGGAAGCCAGCCTCGCGAATTTCCGCCTGAATCTGCTCCACCGTCATGCAGGTGCCGACATCGGCCCCGGCGGCGCTAACCACATTCTCCTCCATCATCGTGCTGCCGAAGTCGTTCGCGCCACAGTGCAACGCCTCACGCGCCAGATCGGCGCCCTGCGATGGCCACGACGCACTGATGTTCTCGACGTTGTCGAGCATGATGCGCGCGAACGACACCATCCGCAGGTACTCGGCGCCCGAGGCCCGCGAGCCGCCCATCGCCGTATTCTCCGGCTGATAGCTCCAGACGATGAAGCTGGTAAAGCCGTTGCCGTTATACGCCAGGCTCTCGTCTTGAAGATCGCGCAGGCGCGTAAGATGCAATACCCGCTCTTCCAGGTCTTCATCGAAGCCAAACACCATTGTCGCCGAGGTGGTCATCCCCTCGCGCTGCGCCAGCCGCTCCGCCTCGATCCAGCTTTCCCACGTCCCCTTATGCGGCGCGATGCGGTTGCGCGTGCGGTTATCCAGAATCTCGGCGCCGCCACCGGGCAGCCCGTCCATCCCCGCCTCGTGCAGCCGGTGCAACACCTGATCGAGCGGCATCTTCATGATGCGGGCGATATTCCAGACCTCGACCGGAGAGAAGCTATCGATCTCGATTTCGGGAAAGTGCTCCTTGAGATAGCGCAGCAGACCCTCGTAGTAGTCGATCTTGAGGTAGGGATTGACACCGCCTTGCAGCAAGACCCGCGAGCCACCCCACGCGCGCAGCTCAGCCATCTTCTCGCCAATCTGCTCGTTGGTCAGCAGGTATGCTTCGGAGCTGGCAGGCTTGCGATAGAACGCGCAGAAGCCGCAGTCGACGATGCACACGTTGCTGTAGTTGATGTTGCGATCCACCAGGTAGGTGACGACGCCCTCCGGGTGGCGCTTCTGGCGGATAGCATCGGCCGCCTGCTTCAGCTCTTTGGTTGTCGCCGTCTGGTAGAGGTGGATACCCTCTTCGAGGCTGATGCGGCCACCGGCGATGGCGCGTTCCAGCAGTTCTCCTGGAGTTGTGATCGTTTGCATGCTCATTACCCTCTATTCCACAGCGGCGACTATTCGTACCCGGCGATGTCCGCTCGCGCGAGCACTTTTGTCGGCGTCACGCGCACCAGATATTCGCCCGGCACACCGTTGCGCTTGCCAAACTCCTCGGCGCGGTCGGCGCCCATATAGCGCCCACCGATGACCGTTGCCCAGCGTACCAAGTCGTCAAGGTTATCGGATAGCACGGCTGTACCCTCGACGATAACGTAGCCGTAAGGCGCCCTCTCGTCATCCACACAGATGTTGACATGCGGATCACGGCGCAAATGGCGTGTCATCACATAGCTCTCGTGCGTGGTGAACAGCAGGTCGTCGCCATCCAGCACGAACCAGACCGGCTTGACGTGTGGCAGACCGTTGGCGCGCACCGTCGCGATTTTGGCGGTGCGTGTGCCCGTCATCAGGAATGCCTTGTACTCGGCCTCGGACATCGTGTGCATGGATCTCTCCCTATGCGGGCGCGGCGACACCTTCAAGCACGTCCATGAACGGGCTGACCGAGAAAACCGCCTTGCCCGGACCGGCCTCGCCATAACCCGGCGGCGGCGCAAGCCGGTGGCGCTGCATCGTCTCGCGGTACACCTCGAGTAGTCGCAGGTGATATTCCAGCGGCGCGCCCTCAGGATTGGCGTCGCCCAGTGGCGTCATCGGCTCCGGGCACCACGTCGTGAATCGCGGCGTAATCCCCTTCGACATGAAGAACTCAAGTCCCTCGGCGGTGGAGCGAATGGCATCCTCAACCTCAGTATATCCATAGGGACGCGCCATCTCGACGCCTGCGACGAAATTCGGGATGACGTTGGCCGGGCCAAAGACCTCGCCCGCGTCGACGATACGGCGAATCCACTCATCACGGCCGATGTAGCGCGTCTTGCCGGGGCAAATCTTCGGGAATAGCTGTGGGTCCCATACCTCATAGTTAGGGTGATAGATCTGCGCGCCCGCGTCGCGCAGCCGTTTGACATCGGCAACGGGCCACGCCTGCGTCACCACTTTGCTGATCCAGCGGCCGGGGAAGCGATTCTCAATCGCCTCGACATACTGGGCATAGAACTCCACTTCGTTCTTGCCCTGTAGTGTAGAGGTCACGCTGCCGCCAGTGATCGTATATGCCTGGCTCTCGCTGCCGCTGGAGTCGATAGCTTCGAGCGCCGCGACGATATCCGCCACCGACTTGACGCCAGTGTACGGGCGACCCTCCTGGATCTGCTGGCGATAGTTGTTGTTGATGTCGCAGAACTGGCATTCTTCCTTCGCGCCGAAATACTGGCAGACACGGAAGACGGTCAAATAGAGCAGATAGCCCCACTCGATGGTCGGCGCGATCTCGGCCACAGGGCGCCCATCTGGGAGCTTGGCGCGGTAATAGGGCGGCAGGTCATGCAGCCCGACCTCGGCCACCGGCTCGTCGTCCACATGCAGCCACAGCGCGCCATCGTGCGGCGCGACGCGATACGGCGAGGCGGGATTGAGCCGGGTCGAGACGATCGTGCGACGCAGGTTCCAGCGGCCGCCGGTCAGCGCGATCTCTTCGGGCGCGTGCCATTTTTGCGTCTCATCGAGCTGCTTCTGGCGCACCATATCGAAGGAGAAGATGAAGTATGACTTCGGCTGATGCTCCTTCGCCGGATGCTCGCCGTCCCCAGCGGGCCGTACCAGCGCGCCTTCATCGAACGAGATGCCCGTACGCAGCAGATCAGCCTTCAGCACCGCCTCGCGTGGCAGCGTCTCATGGCGGGCGAACTGCCCTTCCAGAATGTCCAGTTGTCGCATCGTTTGCCTCTATCTCTTGGACTTCTCCCCCGCTCCGTGTCGGGGAAGGGTCACAGCCAGACCACCCTACTCGCGCTATTCACCGATGAATCGAACGTCCGACCAGCGGAAGCCGGGGACGGCCAATTCCAAAAAGCGCCGTAGCCCGTCAAGATCGCTCGGACCCAGGTCGTAGTCTAGCAGCCGCAGGTAACGGTCGCAGACATCCAGCGGCAGATTCAGTCGCGATGCCGCTTCGCGCGCCAGGCGATCCATCTCGGCGATGCCATGCGCTCGGGACTCGTGCAGCAGCCCGACCACATTGGTCGTGGCGATGGCCTCCGCGCGGTCGGCGCGAGCCGCCCAGACTGAGAAGCAGAACGGCAGCCCGGTCCATGCCTGCCACTCGGCGGCCAGATCGAACACGTACGGCTGGCCACGGCCCGCAATCTCGCGGCGCTGGTGGCCCTCACGCAGCGCGATATCGCCGATCAGCAGGGCGGCGTCGTGCGCGGCCAGCATCTCGTCGAGAAGCGGCGGCGCCGTCACATAGCGCGGCTGGATGCCATAGCGTCGCTCCGCCAGCAACTTGACCAGCGCGACCGATGTCGCCGAATGATCAGTGAGTGCGATCCTGCGGGCGTCGAGCGCGCGCCAGTCGTCGTGCCAGGAGAAGAGTAAGACGCTCTCGACGCGACCATGCGCGGCCACCGAGAGATGCGGCAAGAGCAGCCACTCATCCGCGTGTTCACCAAACGCGACGCTCGACACGTTCGAGATGTCAATCGCGCCGGACAGCAGCGCCCGGTTCATCTGCGCTGGCGTGCCCCCCTCCGTCTCGATGCCGGGCCGATCATTCTCCGCCGCATGTCGCAGCAGCCAGTCATAAACAGGCACGACGTTCAGGTAGTCGATCACACCCAGGCGCACCGGCAGTGTCTGGTCACGGCTGGCGCGATGAGCAACGGTTGCCTCATGCGTCATGGTCTGCTCTCCTTTCAGGCGGCAGAGCGGACACCGCGATGCCCACCGATTGCAGCAACATCGCCCGCAGTCCCGGCAGCACATCTTCCAGCCGCTCGGGTTGCCCAAGCGCGAGCCAGCGCACCACCAACTCGTTGATGGCGCCGAACCACGCCCACGAGACGAGCGTCGTATCCTGCGGAGCAATCGCGCCCGCCGCGACGGCGCGGTCGAGATAATCCTGAATCATGGCCGCGAAACGTCCACGAGTGCGCATCAACTTCTCATCGAAGCCGTGGCCCAGCCCAACCGCCTCGATCAGCAAGATCTTGCTCAACTGGCGATGGCGGCCAAACGTTTCGAGCACGGTGCGCAGCGCGGCGTCGAGTTGAGCCACCGGATCACTCTCGGCGGCGATGGCGCGGTCGACGGCAGCGGCGAGCCGGGGCACGAGCTTATCCACCAGCGCCAGAAAGATGGCCTGTTTGTTGGGAAAGTGGAAGTAGAATCCGCCTTTGGAGCTATCGGAAACACGGATAATATCGTCGACAACGGTGCCGTGATAGCCCTTCTCGGCGAAGACCTGTTCGGCCGCGTCGAGCAGGCGCTGGCGGGTCGCGTCTTTGTCGCGCGTCGCATGTGGCGCATGTTTCGCGCCCGCATCCGTACCCGTGCTGGTTGTCGTATGCTCGTTCATTCACTCACTCCAGCGGCGCGCACCGAACGAACCGACGCGCCGGTCTGTTAGCATCCGCTTCCAATTGTAGGCGGCAGTGTCGGCGAGCGTCAAGCAAGGGAGGCATGGGTTTGCGGTGTGGCGGGTGCGTGATAAGCCATTCGCTTGGGGTGCAGTGCCCTCTAGGGGTGAAAGGACGTTCGCGGATGCGGGTACTTGCCCACTGTCGGCGCGTTGCAATCACCCCTGCGCTGCAGCATGATGCTGTGGATGCGGTGGACTATAACAGCTACCCAGGCGGAAGCTGAACACTTCTCACAGGCCGGAAAACACGCAGAACCAGATGGGGTAGCTTGCGTCTGTACAGGCTACCATTTCTGGTTCTGGAGATGTGACTCGCGGCGACGCGCCTGTGCCCGTGACCGGGTCAGTGTCCATGCCTAAGTTGCCCACAGCCAGCGTAGGTTGACTAGTGCCAGATCGAGCGCGGGAAGTGATTGGCGGTCTCTAGATAGCTGTTCTCATCTGCCTCGATGAGCAGCTTATGCATCAGCACCACATCGGCTTCCGGCAGACCACCTGTAGCAGGCTGGACACAGAGCCGCTCGGTGACATGGCTGTGTTCGATCACCAATACCTGACCCGGCCCGCGTGGAATGCGGTAGGTCCGGTCTACGTGCAGCGCACTGGGAATATCCAGATAGCCCGCATCGCAGAGTTGGCGATACTGCGCTGTTGAAAGCTGATCGTGCAACAACATCTCCGCGGAGCGCTCAGCAGCCACTGGCCACCACTTTTGCATGCGCAGCCAG
Source organism: Ktedonobacteria bacterium (assembly GCA_027307065.1). GTDB lineage: Bacteria > Chloroflexota > Ktedonobacteria > Ktedonobacterales > JADMIN01 > DAHUXT01. Next base: position 9,730 of record DAHUXT010000014.1, on the reverse strand, counting down.
GGCCATATACGCGCGCTCAGAGTCGGCCACGACCAGAGCATCAGCACGAACTTGCCCACCAAGATCAAGATGATGGTGGTCACGGCGACCGCACCCAGTGTGTCACTCAGCGAGCTCATGCTCAACCGCCGACGACACGCGGAATCATCACGATCTCTTGCGCGGCGGGGTCAAAGACGTCAATGCGCTCGGCTGGTTTGCCCGGCATCACCTTGACGGCAGTAGCACCCTTTGCCCGCTGCTCCGCGAAGATGCGCTCCGCCTCCTTGACCGCCTCAACTGCCGCGGGATCCCCGACTTCGACAGCGCTTGGCTCCCACGCATAGCGATCGTCTCCGTGGTGTGAGAGCACTCGTAACACTCCCATGACGCATACCTCCTCATTGCTCTAGCAAAGGCAAAGCGCCTGCGCTATTCCAAACTGAGTGGTTGGTCCGGTGTCGGGCCATCTGGTGTTGTACAAGTCATCAATGAAAGGGAGGCCAGCGCGGCCTCAATGACTACGATGACGATCATCCAGATGCTGCTGCGAGATGATGACGCCTGGGAAAAAGGTGATGAACTGCAGTCCTTGCGAATCTTATGCACCGAGTATGGCACGTCAAGATACTGTTGTGCAAGACCTGAAACAAACTCAGCGCACACCACCTGCGAGATTCGTGGCCGCGCGTTGCTTCCCCGTTCGCCGTGGCATTCGGGCTATGCCATCTGGTACATAACCCGCTCGATCATCTCCTCATCTGCCCGCGAATATCGCATGAAGCGTACCAGTCTACCGCTCCGCCATGACACCGCTCCAAGACGCCATGCGAGGAGCAAAAGCACACATCACACATTTATTGATTCGGCGGGGGGTTGCGCATGCCGCGCTGGGCCATCGAACGCAATTCGTCTTCGAAGCCACGCGCCGCCAGCCACTCGCGCGTCTGTCCGGTGACGACGGCTGGGCGCTGCTGCATCGCGGCGATGCTTGGCGCTCCGGTAAGTTGCATCGCGACCCGCAGCTCGGTCAGAAACTGATCGAGGAACTCGCGGACGGCCTCCACGCTTTCGCTCGCCGCCTTCAAGAATGGGAAGCCCATGCCAATCAGCGTCGCACCCAGGGCCAGCGCGCGCGCCGCATCCAAGCCCGACCGCACACCGCCGGTAGAGATAATCGGCAACCCGGGCGCCGCCAGCCGTGTTTCCACTACCGCGATCGGGGTCGCAATACCCCATCCGCGAAACAACTGGCCGATTTGGGCCGTGCGCCCGTCGCCACGTGACTGCGCCCGCACGCTTTCCATCGCCGCCATGCTGCTGCCGCCCGCTCCACCAACATCAATCGCCGAGACGCCCGCCGCGTTCAACGCGAGCGCCTGCTCATAGCCAATGCCCGCCCCAGTCTCTTTCGCGATCACGGGAACACCGACCTCCGCGGCGATCACCCGTAGCGCGGCGAGGCTGCCACGTGCGCGCCGGTCGCCCTCTGGCTGCGCCGCCTCCTGCAAATAGTTCAGGTGAATGGCAAGCGCACGGGCGCCAATCATCGCGACGGCCCGGCGGGCGTCTTCGACAGTGAAGGCAGGATGGCGCTGCTGCTCAATGAGTTGGGGCGCGCCGACATTGGCAATCAGCAGAGCGCTAGAGGCCGTCGCGCGGACAATCGAGTAGGTTTCCTCCAGCGCGGGAGTCACCAGCGCGGCCCGCTGGCTGCCAACGCCCATCGCCAGCCCATACTCGCCCGCAATGGTCGCCAGACGCGCATTGATTGCCGCGACATCGGGATGTCCGCCGGTCAGCGACGAGATGAAGATAGGATAGCGCAGTCGCGCGCCAAGAAATTCGACCGAGGTATCGATCTCGTCGAGATCAACCTCCGGCAAGGCGCGATGCACCAGTCGCACGTCTGCCCACGATGCCTGCTGTGGCTCGGCGATATCGTGTTCAAGCGCGATGGCCACGTGCTCGATCTTGCGTTGCTTTACCTCATCCGTCATCGGCGGTCCGTTCCATTTCGCTGTCAGTTGGTCTCTGTCCACAGGTTGGCCGCAGCGAGAATCGCACGCCGCGCCAGTTCGCGCGCGAGCGGCACCTTGTAGCCGTTGTGCGCCAGCGGCGACGCGCCCGCAATCGCCGCATCTGCCGCCTGAGCCGCCAGATCCGGTGTGAGCGTCTGCCCCACCAGCAACGCTTCGGCAGCGGTCGCCCGCCACGGCACATTCGCCACCGCGCTGAACACCAGGCGCGCCCGCGCAACCTTGCCGTCCAAGATCGTCACCTGTGCAGCGGCCCCTACGAGCGCGAAGGCCCACGCGCGCCGATCCATCGCCTTCAGATACACGCCGTGACCCGCGATTGCCTCCGCGGGAATCCGTATCTCCGTCACCATCTCGTCCGGTCGCAGCCGATACTCGACGCGCTCATCGTTCGTCGGCGGCGCCAAGAATTCGGCGACGGGCGTGGTACGACTGCCAGCGGGTCCACTGATCGAGACGGTAGCATCGAGCGCCACCAGCGCTGGAGCCAGGTCGGACGGATGTGCCGAGCGACAGGGTCCCTGGTCAAAGATGGCGGCATATTTGTTCTCGCCATCACGCATATAACACACCGTGCCACCCTTGAGCCAGCAGTCAAACGGTCCGCGAAAATACCAGCAGCGGCTCCGCTGGAGCAGGTTGCCGCCCACGGTAGCCATCGCCCGAAGCTGTGGCGTCGCGGCGTCGACCACGGACTGCCGTAGTAACGGCAATCGCTCGGCGAGCTGGCTGCTCCGTTCGATCTCGGCAAGCGTTGTCAGCGCGCCGATACGGAGCGAGCCGTCGGCGTCGAAGGTGAGATGGCGCAGCGCACGCGCGGGCTTGATGTCTATCAGACGACCAGGATTCACCAGGCCGTCTTTCAGCAGCGGCAGCAGGTCGGTGCCACCCGCAATCAGGCGTGTATTGCCGCCATCGCCGCCCGCGAGCGCCTGAATCGCCTCGTCGGCAGCCTGAACGGTGAGATGTTCGAATGGCCGCATATATTAGCTTCTCTCCGTGGTGGTTGACAACATATCGAGCACACGATCGGGCGTCAGCGGCAGCCGCGTCACCGTCTTTCCTAGCGCGTGGCCAACCGCGTTGGCGATGGCGCCAGGCGTCGGAATGATCGGCGGCTCGCCCGCGCCGAGCACTCCCAGTGTGTTAGCGACGACGTTCGGCTCGTTCAGCAGCACGATATCGATCTGTGGTATGTCGCGAATCGTCGGCGCTTTGTAGTCTCCCAGGTTGGGATTCATCACCATGCCGAGACGCTCGTCGACGATGCGCTGCTCGGTGAGCGCGAAACCCAGCCCCTGGATGATGCCGCCCTCGATCTGGCTGCTATACGTCAACGGATTGATGATGCGGCCGCAGTCATGGACCGCGACAATGCGTACCACGCGCACCGCGCCGGTGCCAATATCCACTTCGACCTCGGCAAACTGCGCGCCAAATGTGCGGACGGTGACATCCTCGGCGTTGGGGCCACGCATGCCCTTCGCGGTGATCTCATGGCCGCCCAGTTGTTCCAGATAGGTGCTGACGCCGCCCATTTCAGCGCCAGTCTCGCGATTGAACACCGTGGCATTGCGAATATCGAGCGCGTCGGCGGGGGCCTCGGCCAGTTGTCCGATGACCTCGGTCAGCTCTTTGCGCGCCTCGACCGCCGCCATGCGCACCGCCGGGCCAACGGAGGCAAGCGTCATGCTGCCGCCACTCATCGGCGAGAAGACGCCATGCGCTGTCTCGCCCAACTCGACACGGACGCGTTCGAGCGGGTAGCCCAGCTCTTCGGCGGCAATCTGCGCGAGCACAGTGCGCGTGCCAGTGCCGATGTCTTGCGTGCCAGTGATGATGACCGCGGTGCCATCGGGCAAGAGCTTGGCAATCGCCTGGGCCGGTGGTCCACCGTCGCCGCCCCAGAGTTGGCTTGCCATGCCGATGCCGCGTCGCAGATGGCCGCTGCGGCCGCCGGGGTAACGCCGCTCCTCAGCGTCGCGTGTCTCCCAGCCGATGCGCTCGGCGCCGATACGGTAACAGTCGAGCAGCATCTTGCGAGCGTAGGGGCGGTCGAGCAGCTGATAGCGCTCGGCGAAGTTCTTGCGCCGCAGTTCTAGCGAATCCATACCAAGCTCTGTGGCAAGCGCATCGATCGCCACCTCCAGCCCAGCTATCCCCTCTACCACACCGGGCGCTCGGAACGCCGCGAGCGTGCCAAGATTAGTGCGGGCGGCGCGATCCGTCGTGCGGACGTTGGCGCATTGATAGAGTTCTTTGGCTGGCAGCGCGACCGGGCTGGACCACAAGCCATTGGCCCCGACGTTGTGGATGACGGCAAGATCGAGCGCGGCAAGCGTGCCATCTTTGGCTGCGCCGAGCCGGTACGCCTGGACGCTCGGAGGACGGTTGCCCGCGTCGAGGTTTTCCTCGGTGCGGTCGAGCATATACTTCACCGGCAGGCCAAGCTGGCGCGACGCGTACGCGGCAAGAAGTCCACTACGGTGCACGCCAAGTTTGCTGCCAAAGCCGCCGCCCATATACTGCGTGATGACCTGAACCGCGGTCATCGGCAATCCCAGTGCCGCGGCAGCCTGCTGGCGCGCGCCGAAGACACCCTGCGTGGATGACCATACGGTCAGGCGGGAGCCATCCCACGAGGCCGCGCCGCCATGCGTTTCCAGCGAGTTGTGCAGCGCAGCAGGTGTCTCCATGCGCGTCTCGATGGTCACCTCGGCCTGGGCAAGTGCGGCTTCGACATCGCCCCGCTGGTAGACCTGCGGGTACTCGTCTGAGATCGTGTTTGATGGCACGGCGGTGTTGACCATGGGGGCATTGGCGGCGAGCGCGGCGTCTGGCGCGGTAACGAACGGGAGCGGCTCGTAGGCGACGTCGATCGCTCGCGTGGCCTCGCGCGCCTGCTCCGGCGTCTCGGCAACCACCAGCGCCACCAGGTCTCCGTGATAGAGCAACTCGTTGCCAAAGACCGGCTTGCCGCTCGATGGGTTGATGAAGTCGCCCGCGTTTAGGTGCGAGTAGACTGCGCGCACGCCAGGCACCGCCAATGCGCTGCTGGCATCGAGACGACTGATGCGCGCGTGCGGATGGGGTGAGCGCAACCCCGCAGCGGTGAGCATTCCCGGAAGCTGCACATCGTAACTATACTCGGCGGCTCCGGTGACGCGCTCGCGGGCATCGACACGCGCGGTGGGCTTGCCGACGACCTGAAAGGGCGTGTCTGGTCCCCAGGCGGGCGGTTCCTCACCCTCCAGCACAACCCGCACCTCTTCGACCTGTCCCTCGAATTCGAGATGCGTGGTGACAATACGAATCGGCATGCGTATTTCCTCCGAGAGGTCTATCCGTGAGGTATTCGCGGTGGACACGGCACAGTGTCGCGCAATAGGCGAAAAAGGCGCGCGTGCGCGTCAAGACGCACGGCCGGCCAGCGACCGGGCAGCTGCAAGGATTTTCGGATAGGCGCCACAGCGGCAGAGATTGCCTGCCATGGCGCGTTCGATGGCGTCGTCGTCGGGATGCGGGTCGCGCAGCAGCAGCGACTTGAGCGCAAGCACCTGTCCTGGCGTGCAGAAGCCGCATTGCAGCGCATCGTGGTCGATGAACGCCTGTTGCACGGGATCAAGCTGGTCGTCGTGCGCCAGTCCTTCGATGGTCGTAATCGCCTGATGCTGACATTCGATGGCGAGCGCCAGGCAGCTATAGACCGCCTCGCCATCGAGCAAGACAGTACACGCGCCGCATTGGCCCATGTTACAGCCCGGCTTCGCGCCCGTAAGATGCAGGTCTTCGCGCAGGGCATCGAGCAGTGTGCGGCGTGGCTCGACGCTCAACGTGCGCGTCCGGCCGTTGACGGTGAGGTGTATGGTCGTTGTCGAGGCTGATGTTGAGACGGAAGCGGCGTTAGACGAAGGCGAGGACATCGGATTGCAACCTGCCTTTCAGTGCGTAAGATGTCGGGCGGTTGACACGCGTCGGGTCGGCGGCGCGTCTCAGGGACTGTAGCACAGGGTGCCTGTATCTCGCAAACGGACGACTCTCCCACGCGCTTGACACGTCTGGACACGCGCCAGTATAGTTCCAGCGCGGCCGCCCGACAGCGAGGGCATGGATGCCGTGTGAGCACTGTGATGCGGGGGAGTGGACGTGCGCGAGTTTAATCGCCGGCAGATGGCTGCGGCCAAGAGTCGCCGCGCGACACCAGAAGAGCTGCGTGAAGCGCGTGAGCGACTGAGGGAAATTGACGCCGAACTCCAGCAGACGGAATTGCTTCCTGAGACCAAGAACGGCGAGGAACGTGAGCAGCGCTACGAGCGAGTATTGCGGTTGCGCGCCATGCGCGATGAATTCGCCCGAAAGGTTCCCCCGCAGAAAGCTAACCATCCCAACAGTCTGCTACTCTCGCTCTTCATGATCGTCGGATCGTTCCTCATCTGCGGCGTCTGTGGCGGCGGCGCCTTCTTTGTGCTGCGGTTGGTGACCCAGAAACCGGACCCAGTGGCGACCGGCAGCGGCTACTGGGATGATATGAAGGCCCAGAATTACACCGATCTGCACTTGAACTTCCTCGATCCTATCCTTCGGGTGCAGCAGACGAACGAAATATTCATCGCCAACGCCAAGGCCGCCGACCAGGCGTACGGCCCGGTAACGGACGCACAGCTCATCAGTTCTCCGGATACCTCAGGCCAGGTTGACGACGTGAAGTTGACCTACGCGGTGACGCGCAACCACAACGTCCATTACAATGTGACGCTTGAACTCCAGTTGCACAGTGGCGCCTGGGGTGTTAGCGATCTCGGCGATTGCTTCGCGCCAAACGGGCCAGGTGTGCCCAATCTGCCGACGCCGACGACGCCACCCGATACGACGCCAACCGTGACGCCTGTCTCCAATGTGGGAACCTCGCCCATCGCGGCGCTGGCACGCAGGCAGGGCAGCTAAGCAACGCTACACGGGCAGCGGGCCGGAGCATTCATGGTACGACCACCGGGCCGAAGCATAAAGGCCCGGCGAATGAATGCCCCGATGGGTCGCATTCGCCCATTCGCCGTAGGGTAAACCGGACGGTCTACAGCAGGCTCGCGAGCGCGCTGGCCCACGCCATCATTGGCTCCCAGCCTTTGCCGTGATCTTCGTAGGACCACCATGCGGAGAGCACTGCCTGCGCCATGCTCCACGCCAGCAGCCGCTGCCGGTCGAATCCCAGTCGCTCTGCCAGGATGTCGGCCCGCCGCCGAAGCAAGCGGTTCGGATTGGGCCACGAGAAGACCTGTGGTGCGGGATTGCGCATCAGCGCGCCCACCTCATAGGCCGGCTCTCCGGCGACGCCTTTGGGATCGAGCGCGAGCCAGGGGACACGCTCGGCGGCGAGGATGTTCCAATGGTGCAGGTCACCATGCAGCAGCACTGGCGCGGCAGACGACGCCAGCAGATCGGCGAAGAGCAATTCCGCCCGCTCCGTGAGCTGCCGCTCGAACGGCCCAGTGGTGCCGCCGAACGTGGCGCGAAGACGCTCGAAGCCTTTGCCCCACTCGGCCACCGTGGGAAACGCATGATCCGACGGGAGGGGGCGCCAGAGCTCGCGCATCACATCCGCGGCAATGCCGGTCGCCTCGTCGTCGTCGGCCAGATCAACAAGCGGCGTGCCAGGCTCCAGGCGCTCTAGCAGCATCACCCCAAGATCAGCATCCGCTTCGATCAGCTCGACCATGCCGTGACCGCCGAAGAAACGGAGCGCCTCCTCCTCGCGCTGCCTTTCATCGCCGGGCACGCCAGCTTTGATGACGATCCCACGGCCCGCGGCGTTCACGCCCGGCGCGGCGTAGTTGTAGGTCAGCGGTTCGAAATGTGGGTCGAGCATCAAGCGCCAACGGCCAGCGCACGTCGCCAGGATGTCGGGCAGCCGCGCCAGCCAGGATGCGCCCTCGTCGCCGTCAACCTCGATAATTCGGCGCCTGAAATCGTCGGGAAGCGTGATAGCTGGCATGAGATGCCCCTGACTGTGATAGCTGGCGTACGCCGCTGGTTCCCCTCTCCTGGCGCCAACCGGGGGAGGGGTCAGGGGAGGGGGCTACTCTCCCCCTGTCCCCGTCCGGCGCGCCAGCGACTCGGTGTATTGCAGTTCATACAGTCGCTTGTAATAGCCATTGCGTCCCAGCAGCGAGTCGTGGGTGCCTTCCTCCACGATGCGACCCTTATGCAGCACAATGATGCGATCGACGTTGCGAATGGTGGAGAGACGGTGCGCGATAATGATCGAGGTCCGCCCGCGCATCAGCTTTTCCAGCGCATCCTGAATCAGCGCCTCTGTCTCGGTATCCACGCTGCTGGTCGCCTCGTCAAGAATCAGCAGAATCTCCGGATTGAAGGCGATGGCGCGCGCGAACGCCAGCAATTGGCGCTGCCCCGCGGAGAAGCCCGCACCACGTTCCAGCACCGGCTCGTCGTACCCCAATGGCAGCCGCTCGATGAAACGCGCCGCGTTGACGAAGCGCGCCGCCTCGCGGATGCGCTCGTCGCTAATGCTCTGCTCATGCAGCCGGATATTGCTGGCGACGGTCCCCGCGAAGATAAACGGATCCTGCAGCACCGCCCCAACATGCTTGCGCAGGTCAGCCTGCGCCAGATCTTTCACATTGTGGCCATCTACCAGCACCTCGCCACGCTGCACGTCATAGAAGCGCGAGACCAGGCTGATGAGCGAGGTCTTGCCCGCGCCGGTAGCCCCGACGAAGGCGACACTCTCGCCCGCCAGAATCTTAAAGGAGATTCCCTTGAGCACCCACTCGCCGGGATTATAGGCGAACCAGACATCGCGGCACTCCACCTCGCCGCGCACATGCTCCAGTGGCAGAGGGCGCTCCGGGTCGCGTAGGGTGATTGGTTCATCGATCACGCGAAAGATGCGCTCCGAGCTGGCCATCGCCGACTGCAACACGGTGTACTTGTCGGCCATATCACGGATCGGCAGAAAGAAGCGGTCCACATATTGGAGAAACGCCACCAGCGCGCCAAGGGTCAGCACGCTAGAGATCACCTGCCCGCCGCCAACCCGCACGATCAGCGCGGTGGCGACCGCCGCGAAGAGGCTGACCACTGGGAAGAAGATGGCGAAGTAGAAGAGCGACCGGAGCGTTGTCCGGCGATAGTCCAGATTGAGCGTGTCGAAACGCTGGAAGTTGCGCCCTTCGCGATTGAAGAGCTGGACAATCTGCGTCCCCGAGATATTCTCGGCGATGTTCGCGTTGATGCGCGCCAGACGCACCCGCATGGCGCGGAAGTTATCGCGCATGGCCCGCTGAAAGAACGCCGTGACGAGCAGCAACGGCGGAATGACGACAAAGACCACCAACGCGAGCAGCCAGTTTTCCAAGAGCAGGATGACGACGATGCCCACCAGTGAGAAGATGTCGCCGATCAGCGAGATCGAGCCCGAAGTAAATAGATCGTTGAGCGCGTCGACATCATTGGTGATGCGCGTCATCAATCTGCCAACGGGATTATGATCGAAGAACGAAAGTGACAGGTTTTGCAGATGCTCGAACATTTGCGACCGCATGTCATACATGATCCGCTGGCCCAGCACGCTGAGCATGTAGTTCTGGGCGTAGCGCAGCGCAAAGCCGACACACAGGATCAGCAAGTAGACCAGGCCGATGAGCAGCGCGCCGTTCATGCGGTCGAGCGTGGTGAGCGCGCCCGGATGCGTC
>DAHUXT010000149.1 GCA_027307065.1 Ktedonobacteria bacterium | reverse complement strand
GAAGAGCGCGCCAAGGAAGGCGCAAAGGCAATGATGGAGTATCAAGCCAATAGCCGCCTGGTCCGTGAAAAGACCGAAAAACTGCGGGCGCTTCGGCTGGCCAAAGAAGCCGCCGAGAAGAAGCGCGGCGTCAGTCACGGTGCGGCCGAACGGGCCCACAGTATCTTGACTGTGCGAGATCGGGATGACGCCATTCCGGCTGGTTAGGCCCACCGTCGGCTTGATACCGACGACGCCGTTGATGGACGCGGGGCAGAGGATGGACCCGTCGGTCTCGGTACCCACCGATGTCGCGCACAAATTGGCGGCCACCGCCGAAGCCGAGCCAGAGCTTGAGCCGCAGGGAGTTCGGTCGAGCGCGTAGGGGTTGCGCGCCTGCCCGCCGCGAGCGCTCCATCCGCTGGAGGAGTGTGTCGAGCGGAAGTTGGCCCACTCGCTCATATTGGTTTTGCCCAGTAGCACCGCGCCCGCCATCCGTAGCCGCCTTACGACCCACGCATCTGAGCCACGTTTCGCGCCGAGTAGCGCCAGCGAGCCAGCGGTGGTCTCCATCTTGTCTGCCGTGTCGATGTTATCTTTCAGCAGGATCGGGATACCATGAAGCGGCCCACGAAGACCACTCTGTGCACGCTCGCGGTCGAGGGTATCGGCGATGTCAAGCGCATCGGGGTTGATCTCGATCACCGAGCGCAGTACGGGTCCGTTTGCGTCGAGCGCCCGAATCCGCTCGATATACGCCTCGACCAGTTGCCGGGAGGTGCGCTGCCCGGATTCCATCGCAGCCTGGAGGTCGGCAATCGTCTGCTCCTCCAGGTCGGCGTGTGGCGACTGCCATTCGCTCATGGTGCTATCCTCGCTCGCTAGACGCCGAGGTCGTAGAGTTGCTCGAATTGCAGGTTCAAGTCGTTGGTGGCCTGCCACATCGCCGCCAGCGCCTTGCGCACGTTGCGGGCGGCGCAGGGCGGCAGGTCGTCGCGGGCGGCCAGTTGCTTGAGCATGTCATAGGCGCGCAGCGTTTCCTGCTCCATCGGCGTCACGGCTATTCCCAAAATATCGGTATCGGTCATTGGTGAATGCTCCTCTCGACGTGGCGAACAAGGCGACTAGTAGACCGCGATGGGCCGGTCATCCACCAGCCGCTTCGCTTTCAGCTCGAACCGTGGCAGCGTGCCCGGCGGCATCAATTCGATGATGAATCGCAGGTTTTCATGGGCGGCGGCAAGTTCGTGCGCCAGCGCCTCGCTCAGCGCGGGCCATTCACCTTCGCGCCCTGGCTTCATTTCCACCTTGACGGTGATCTCGTCGCGCACATCGCTGTGCCAAATGTAGATCTGGAACTCGTCAATGGCGTCGTGCTCGCGGACGATGGACTCGACGGCGCGGGGGTAGACATTCGTGCCGCGAATTAGTTTCATGTCGTCCCAGCGCCCACGTATGCCGCCCTGATAGATGTCGCCAGTGCGGCCACAGTCGCAGGTGGAATACGGCACTTTGAGCACCATGTCTTTCGTGCGATAGCGCATCACCGGGATGAATCCGCGCCCAAATGAGGTAACGACGCGCTCGCCTAGCTCCCCGTAGCCTACTGGTTCGCCCGTCTCAGGATTGATGACCTCTTCGATGAAATGGTCCTCGATGATGTGGGTGCCGCCAGGCTGATGCGAACACTCGAAGATCATGATGGTGCCAAGCTCAGTCATTCCCGCGGTATCACCCACGCGCGCGCCCCATGCTTCTTCCAATTGGCGCTTGACCGCCGGAATCGAACCCGACGGCTCGCCAGAGAGGATGACTTTGTTCACGGCGCTCTTCCTCAGGTCGATGCCCATTTCCTGCGCCTGTTGCCAGAGTCTGAGCGCATAGGTGGGCGTGGAGCAGACAGTGGTGACGCCTAGCTCGACAATCTGCTTGACACGCGCCTCGGTCGTCTGCGCGCCTCCCGGTATCACCAGCGCGCCCAATTTCTCGCAGCAGTAGTGAGCGCCCCAAAATCCAATGAACGAGCCATAGCCAAACGCGAAATAGACGACATCCTCCGGGCGAACGCCGAAGGCCCAGAAGCCGTAGCTCCACATTTCGGCGATCCACTCCCAGTCCTTCATGCCGTCGAGCACGCGAATCGGCACGCGACCACTGGTGCCAGACGTCAGGTGGTAGCGAATGGCGTGCTCCTGTTGAGTGGTCAGCAAGGCGCCGAACAGCGGCTGCTCCACCTGCGACTCCATCCAGCCTTCACGCGTCATGAATGGGATACGCCGCAGGTCATCGAGCGACTTCAACTGCTCGGGATGGAAGCCAGCGGCATCGAATCGGCGCTGATGAAATGGACTCCGCGTGTATGCCCAGTGGGTCATCCGCTGTAACTTCGCCAGTTGAAGTGCCTGAAGCTGCTCACGTGGCAGCGTTTCGTTTTTCGGGTTCCAAAATTCGGAGTATGCCATCGACGAACCCTCCGCTCGAATGCCAGTGGCGTCATTGCCCCTGACTCTATTGACTTTATGACGGCTCGCGCCCAATCAGTTCACGCGCGATGATGATGCGCTGGATGTTGCTCGCACCCTCGTAGATCTGTAGACCCTTGATGTCTCGATAATAGCGCTCGATGGGATACTCGCTGGAGTAGCCGCGATTGCCGTAGAGCGAAACCGCCTCAGATGCCGCCCGAGCCGCCGCCTCAGTCGCGAAAAGCTTCGCGCTCGCCGCCGCCTGGGTTGCCGGACGGGCATTGTCGACCAGCCACGCAGCCTGGTACACGAGCAACCGCGCCGCCGCGATATCCGCCGCCATATTAGCAATGGTCGCCTGCACCATCTGAAAGTCGCCCAGGCGTCGGCCAAACTGTCTCCGCTCGCGTGCCCAGATGACACAGGCATCCAGACATGCCTGGCCAATGCCAACGGCGCCCGCAGCCACGCCTAAGCGCCCGCGATCGAGTGCCGACATGGCGACTTTGAAGCCCTCGCCTGGCTGGCCAAGCATCGCGCTCGCGGGTAAGCGGCAGTGGTCGAAGGTGATGTGGGCATGGTCGGATGCCTTATGGCCCAATTCCACGCCAGCCATCTTCTCACGGCGCATGCCTACGGTGTTGGTCTCGACCAGAAACGCGCAGATGCCCCTGTGGCGGGCGTCGCGGTCGCGGGTGGCAAAGACAATCGCAAGGTGCGCCATGTTGCCGTTGGTGATCCAGATCTTCTCGCCATCGAGCAGATAATAAGACCCGTCGGCTGTGGCCGAAGTTTGTAGGCTTGCGGCGTCTGAACCGGCGTTGGGTTCGGTCAGGCAATAGCAGCCGATCCACTCGCCACTGGTGAGTTTCGGCAGATACCGCTGCTTCTGTTCGACCGTTCCCCACTGCTCGATGCATCCGGATACCAGGCTCGCGTGCACCGTCAACAGCCCGCGCACGGACGAGTCGGCGCGCCCTAGTTCCTCGCAGACCAGCGCAAACGAGACGGCGTCCATTGCCGCGCCACCAAACTCACTGGCGACCGGCCCACCAAGCAAGCCCAAAGCAGCCATGCGACCGATCAGATGCTCAGGGAAAATGCCCGTTTCATCGGCCTCGCGCGCCAACGGCGCCACCTCGTCGGTGGCGAAATCGCGCGCGAGCGTCTGAATGCGCCGCTGCTCCGGTGAAAGCTCGAAATCCATCAGTCTTCGTCCTCCGCGTCCAGCACCGCAAATCCCTCCATCTCGATCAGCGCGTCGGGCTGGAACAACCCCGTTACCTCGAAGAGCGCCATCGCCGGATAGTAGCCGCCGAAGTAGTCACGAAAGATCTTGCCAAGTGGCTTGAGTTGGGCGAGGTAGGCATCGCGGCTGGTGACATAGACGTTGAGCTTGACGATATCGGCCATCTGGCCTCCAGCCTCGTGAACGACCGCATGCAGATTGAGCAGCACCTGCTGGCACTGGCCCAATATATCGCCCGCCGCGACAATGCGCCCGTCACCGTCGCTGGCGTCTTGCCCGGCCAGGAAGAGCAGCCGCCCGCCAGTTGTCAGCAGACCATGATTGAAGCCGCGTGGCGTCGGGAGGCTCGTTGGATTGATAATCTCTTTGCTCATATGGCGTTATCGTCCTGTGAAGGTTGGCTTCTGCTTGGCCATGAACGCGTCGTAGAAGGCGCGGTGATCATCGCCAAGTAATAACAATGCCTGCGCCTGTGCCTCCGCCTCGATAGCCGACACGAGGTCCATGCCCAACTCGTTGTTGAGCATGCGCTTCGTCATCGCGAGTGCCTGGGTAGGGCCAGCCGCCAGCCGCCGTGCCCACTCCATTGTCGCCGCGAGCACCTGATCGTGCGGCACGACACGGTTGACCAAACCGTAGCGCTCCGCCGTCGCGGCGTCGATGGTATCGCCGAGCAATAGCAGCTCGTGCGCGCGCCCCAGGCCGACGATACGGGGCAGCAGGTAGCCCGCGCCCATGTCGGCTCCTGTGAGCCCAACACGCGTGAAGAGAAAGGCGATGCGCGCCCGCTCTGACGCGATACGCAGATCGGATGCCAGTGCCAGAACGGTGCCCGCGCCTGCTGTCATGCCGTTGAGCGCGGCAAGAATAGGCTTATCGAGCAGCCGCATATGCTGGACAACGGCGCCCGTCATCCGCGTGAAGTCGAGGTGTCCCTTCAAGTCTCGCTTCAGCAGTTCGCCGATGATCTCCTGCACATCGCCGCCTGACGAGAATGCGTCGCCCGCGCCGGTGAGCACCACAACGTTGACCGCGTCATCATAACGCAAGGCCTCGAAGAGATCGCGCAATTGGGCGTATATCTCGAATGTCAGCGCGTTCAGCTTCTCAGGCCGGTCGAGCGTGATCGTGGCAACGCCGTCGGCAACCTCGAAGCGAAAGTTGTAGTCCATCGCCAGCAATCCTTCTTATGAATCCATGTCGGTAGCCACTACCCCATGAACGAGCCGCCGTCAACGTTGATGGCCTGCCCGGTGATGCCACCGCTGCCCTCCGCCGCCAGACAGACGACGACTCGCGCCACCTCCTCGGGTGTGACGAGCCGCCGCTGTGGGCTGCTGCTGGCGAGATTGGCGCGCGCGTCGGCCTCGCTCATCCCGGTGCGGGCGACAATATTGGCGACGGCCGCATCGGTCATCGGCGTATCGACGTAGCCTGGGCAGACGGAATTGACGGTGACGCCAGAGGTAGCCAGTTCGAGCGCGACCGCTTTCATCAGACCGAGTACGCCATGCTTGGAGGCGGTGTAGGCGGCGGTATAGCGGCTGCCAACCTTTCCGGCGACGGACGCGATAGTGATGATGCGCCCCCACTGCTGCGCTACCATCGCGGGAGCGGCTGCCTTCGTCGCGTAGTAGACGCTCGTCAAATTGGTTGCCAGCATGCGCTGCCACAGTTCGTCGGGGTGTCCCAGGAACTTGGCGCTCTGCGCGCTGCCGGCGTTGTTCACCAGGATGTCGAGGCCGCCAAGTTGCTCGCGTGCTGAGTCTACCATCTGCTGCACCTGGGCGCCATCGGTGACATCACACTGAATGGTGAACGCCTTGCGCCCCAGCGCGGCAATCTCGGTCGCCACCTGGCGCAGTTCATCGGCGCCACGCGCCGCTAGCGCAACATCAACGCCTGCCTCCGCCAACGCCAGTGCCGTCGAGCGGCCAATGCCGCGGCTTGCGCCAGTAACGAGTGCCCGTTTGCCCGCGAACAAATCAACTGCCATGTCGCGCCTCCTGTTTCAGGTGTTTCTCTCCGCGCCGATTCGCCTGGCGCCCATCGTGCGCCTCTGCTTCTCGCTCGGACGACGCAGGGCGTGCCGTCGAAGCCGCTGACGGTTCTGGCCAGGGATATTCGAGCATACAGAGATCGGCGCGCCCAGCCGCCAGTAGCGTATTCGCCTCGTTCGCGCCGAGCAGATACCCGCCCACTAGCGTCACCATGTTGGCTTCGTTGCGGATGCGGTCGGCCAGCGGCGTCAGGAATCCGCG
Source organism: Ktedonobacteria bacterium (assembly GCA_027307065.1). Classification (GTDB taxonomy): domain Bacteria; phylum Chloroflexota; class Ktedonobacteria; order Ktedonobacterales; family JADMIN01; genus DAHUXT01. The sequence continues at coordinate 3,490 of DAHUXT010000149.1, read as the reverse complement.
ACGATATGATGGTGTCGAGTTTGGCGTTGTCTGCCCCGCCATCGCAGTTATCAGATCGCAGCCGTGCTCCCCGAAGATGCGCGCCATCGCCACCGCCTTACAGAAGTCCGGCAGATTCCGCCTCCCTCGCCATCCGTGACGGTGAGCGCAAGGGCGAGCGGGTGATCCTGAGGCCAGGCGGCGCGCACGGCATCGATGACCTCCAGCGGAAATCGCATCCTGTTCGCGCGGTTTCCGCCATATTTATCGTCTCGGGTGTTGGTGAGCGGCGACAAAAAACTCGCCAACAAATAGCCGTGTGCCGCGTGTAGCTGCATCACATCGAAGCCTGCGTCGGCTGCCAGGTGCGTTGCCCGCACAAATTCGTCGCGGATACGTTCCATGCCAGCGGCGTCGAGCGCGACGGGAACAACGCCACCACGAGTGTAGGGCAGTGCCGTGGGTGCAACAGTTGCCCAGCCGTCCGCGCGTAGCGGTACATCCAGTCCCCGCGTGCGCGACTGCATGCTTCCCCGTCGTCCCGCGTGGTTCAACGTGATGCCGAGGCGGGCCTGTGGGTGATTCTGACGTAACGCAGCGATCATCGCCGCCCATGCTTGCTGCTGATCAGGGTTATACATACCGGTGTCGTAGGCAGTGATGCGTCCATTTGGCGTGACGGCGACCGGCGGCGTCATCACCAGGCCAGCCCCCGCGGCGGCGCGAGCCTCGAGTCGCGCGGCGAACATAGCAGTAGGAATGCCCGCGTTAGTCGCGATCTCGCTATCTGCAACGGACATTGCCACGCGATTCGACAAGACAACATTACGAAGCGCAAAGGGTGTCAGCCATGGTGGCGGCGTCACGACGAGACGTTGGCTTTTGTCTGCGCTTCCCGCGATATCACAATCGATCGCCGCGACGAATGCACCGTCGCGCAGCCGCAGGTCATCATAGCTGATGCGTCCGCTCCGGGTCAGCAGATTGAACGCGAACTGGCGTGGCGGCAAATGGCGGTAGCGCGCGATACCCTCGAAGTAGGTGCGACTCTCGTGCGCGGCCTGCTGCAACGTTTCGACGATAGGCCGGCGCTCTACTTCGTAACTTGTCAGCGCCTCGCCAAGATCGCGGTGGGTACTGAGCGAATTCACCAGCGCAATCGCGTCTTCCATCGCCAGTTTGGTGCCTGAGCCAATCGAGAAGTGCGCGGTGTGCGCGGCGTCGCCCAGCAATACCGTGTTGCCGACATGCCAGGTGGCATTTTTCACGGTGACAAAGCTGATCCACTTCGAGTTGTTGCCGAGCAACTGATGGCCGCGCAGGTCGTCGACGAAGAGCTGTTCGCAGTAGTCGATACTCTCGGCTTCGGTGGTCGTATCGAGACCGGCGCGCCGCCAGGTAGCCTCGTCGGTTTCGACGATGAATGTGCTGGTGGTGCCGTTGAAGGGATAGGCATGCACCTGGAAGAGCCCATGCTCGTTCTCCTGAAACAGGAAGGTGAATGCGTCAAGCACGCGGTTGGTGCCGAACCAGATATATTTCGATGTCCCAACATGGAGGCTTGGCTTGAATACCCCGGCGTAATGCTGGCGCACCAGACTGTTGACGCCATCGGCGGCGATGAAGAGATCGCATTCGGGCAGGGTCGCGAGCTGTGTGATTTCGGTCTCGAACCGCATGGCGATGCCCAGTTCGAGACAGCGTTCGCGGAGAATGTCGAGCAGTGCCTTGCGGGCCAGTCCGGCGAAAATGTGGCCACCGCAGCGTATCAATTCGCCGCGAAAGCGCATGTCGATGGCGTCCCAAAGGACGAACTGCTCGGTGATGCGCGCATATGTCGGATAGTCCGCCTCGCGAAACGCTGAGAGCGTGCGATCCGAGAAGACAACGCCCCATCCGTAGGTTGCGCCCGCGGGGTTACGCTCGATGATCGTAATCTCGGCGGCAGGAGTTGCTTTCTTCAGCAGCAGCGCGCAATACATGCCCGCCGGACCAGCACCCAAAACGACGACCTTCACATGCGTCTCTTTTCGTGAGTGACCAACGTTCGCACAGGCGACTGATTAGCCAGCAAGCACCGTTGCCAGGCGTTCCACCTGGTCGAGATGCGCGACGGTCGGGAAAAGCACCAGGTGGTCGCATCCCGCCTCGGCGTATCCCCGCACAAACTGAGTAATTGACTGCGGCGTCGTCAGCAACTCGGCGACGATGCGCTCGACATACGGCCCCGTGAAGGCGTAGTAGTCGCGCAGATAGGCTGTTCCGGCGTCGATGGTGGCCTGGTCGCCAAGTGCGAAGTATCCCTGTCCCCAGAGATGCGGTCTGCCGGGGCGCCCTGCGTCTGCCCAGGCGGCGCGTGCCTTATCGGCGGCGCGCGTGAACGCCCGTGGTGGACCACCGCCGTGAATATAGCCATCGCAGTAGCGGGCGACGCGGGCAAATGAGGCGTCACTGCCGCCACCAACGAGCAGCTGAGGCAGGGGTGAGCGTTGCGGCGGCACCGGCAGTGGTCTCGCGTCCCACAGGTCACGCATAGAGGCCAGTTGCTCAGTCAATCGCCTGCCGCGTGACGCGTAGTCAATGCCTGCCGCATCGTAGTCGTCTTTGCGCGCGCCAATCGAGAGGCCGAGCGAGAGGCGCCCTCTGGACAGCGCGTGCACAGACGCTGACTGCCGGGCGAGCACCGCGGTGTTTCGCAGCGGACCGATGACGATCATCGTGACCAACTCGATGTTCGATGTCACTGCCGCGGCAGATGCCAGCGCGACCAGCGGCTCGTACCCATCGTGGACGGCACGATCGAGGACGCCAAGGCTCGCTAGCCCGTGCGCCTCGGCAGATCGCGCCCAGTCGATGATGAGCGTCCCGCTCACATCAGGGAACGTCGTTGGAAGCCCCACACCTACTCGCATCGCGGTTCATCCTCCTCATCGAGGATACGCCCACTCGGCAACGTTCGCCGGCGCAGACAGACAACTCCAGTCGCCATAGTGGACACACTGTACTACATCATGCCCCAGAGTGCGCGATTTTGTTGTATGCCGCTCGACCTGCGCTCAAGGCAGGTGCCAGGCCCTAGCTCGCGCGGAGCGCCTGCGCCTGCGCTTTGTCGGCACGAGCGGTGGCATGACCGGCGGCGGTGGTCGCCTCGGCTGCTTTTGCTGCCGCCTTAGCATTCCATGCACGGGCGAAGTCAGCCCACGCGGCGGGATCATAGGTGCGAATGCGCCAGCGCCACGCATCGCATCGGGCGGCACACTCGTCGAGGATCGCCTGCCTCCACGCGGTGTAGCCCGCATCGCCGCTTTGCGGAGTGGCGGCAAGTTGACGGATGGCGTCCAGGACGATTGCCTGGAGGTGTCTGGCACGCGATGCCATCTCACTAAAGGTGTTCCTGTTCGCCTCGATGACCAGACTTCCGTCGCGGGCGGGTCTCTCGCCGAACGAACCTAACCAGTCCGACAAAAGCGTTTCCCATACCAGCGAAGCGCGTTCGATGGCGACGCGGGCG
>DAHUXT010000148.1 GCA_027307065.1 Ktedonobacteria bacterium | reverse complement strand
TCGCCGGAGGTTGGCTGGCTCGATAACCTCGAAGGCGGCGCTGGACCCCTGCCCGCGCACTACGCGCACCGCTATCTGTGACGTCCGCAGAGCGACTTGGCCGGGAAGGAGTCTGATATGGCAGATCGCGAGGGGGTTGCAAGGCAGCTTGCCGACGACCTGTGGCTGATCGATACCCAATTTCAAGGTGAGCGAGACATCATCGCATCGTATTTGATCGCGGGGTTGGATGGCCTCGCACTGATAGATGTGGGTTCGGCGGCGAGCGTGAATGCGCTGCTCGCGGGCGTGCGCGCCGCTGGGTTCGACCCCGCGGAAATCACCGCGCTCATCCTCACGCATATCCATCTCGACCACGCGGGGGCCTCGGGCCCGCTGGTGCGGCAGTTGCCGCGCGCGCGCGTCTACGTCCACCGCATTGGCGCACCCCACCTGATCGACCCCACAAACCTGATCAAGAGCGCCACCCGCATCTATGGCAGCCAGATGGAGCGATTGTGGGGCCACATGGAGCCAGTTCCGGCGGATCGGCTGGAGATGGTCGACGACGGCGACGAGATTGCCGCAGGTGGGCGAACGTTGCGGGCGCTGTACACACCGGGCCACGCAATCCATCATATTGCCCTTTATGACAGTGCTCGCAAGATCGTCTTTCCGGGCGATGTCGCTGGGGTGCGCATCGAGGGCGTGGGGTATGTGCGTCCTCCTACTCCTCCGCCGGATATTTCACTTGAAGATTGGGACGCGAGTATCGAGCGGCTTGATATGCTTGGCTTGGAACGCCTGTATCTGCCACACTTTGGCGAGGAGCGGGCGGTGAGGCAGCACTTTGTTGAGCTTCGCCGTCGCCTGCAAGAATGGGGCGAGATTGCGCTCGCGGGCATGCGCGCTGGCGAAAACGACTCAGCTATAGCCGCCGATCTGGCACAGGCAGGCGACCCTGGCATAGCCGCGCTGGCGCATGGAGAGGTCACCGCGCGTGATGCGGTGCGCCAGTACGAACTCGCGTCTAATTACCTGATGAGCGCCCAGGGGCTCATGCGCTACTATCGCAAGCATCACCCTGAATTGCTGGTGTAGCCGCGTGGAGTGTGTGCCGACGAGTGAGGGGGCAGAAATACATGGGCGAGACGTCTTCAGCATCGGCAGAATCTGCGCGTATCCCTGATCCGCTGGATGCCGGCAATCTTGAGGCGCTCATCGCTGGGCGGCATGGCGCGCCGTTTGATGTGCTCGGCTCGCATGTCGTGGACTTCGACGCGCGCAGGCTCTGGATCGTGCGGGTATTTCGCCCGTATGCTGACGCCATTGCCGTGGTCCCTGACGCGCCAGCTGATGTGGCTCAGGAGAGTCCGGCGCCAGCGGGATCCACCTCCACGGCAGTGCCCATGGTCTTGCTGCACGAGGCAGGACTCTTCACCCTGGTGACGCCCCTGGGCGCCAACGAGCAACCCCCTGCCTATCACCTGGAGATTCACTTCATGAGTGGCGCCACGCTGCGGACACGCGATCCGTACGCCCTGCTGCCTGTCATCTCCGAGTACGATCTCTACCTGATCGGCGAGGGCAAAGATCTGCGTCTCTATAATAAGTTAGGCGCGCATCCAGTCACGCACCAGGGCGTAGAAGGCGTTCTGTTCGCAGTCTGGGCGCCTTCGGCACGGCGCGTAAGTGTGGTCGGCAATTTCAATGGCTGGGATGAGCGCGTATCGCCGATGCGGCTGCGGCCCAATGGCGTCTGGGAATTGTTCTGGCCAGGATTGCAGACAGGCGAATATTACAAATACGCGATTCTCTCGTGGGTGAAAGAGTATCGAGTCCTCAAATCTGATCCAGTCGGCTTCTTCGCCGAGGAGCGGCCTGGTACGGCGTCCCGCGTGGTCGACCTCGATGGCTATCGATGGGCCGACGAATCATGGACCAGCCAGCGTGAGCGCCATAATGGACTCGACCGGCCGATGAGCGTCTACGAAGTGCATCCGGGGTCGTGGCGATGGCCGTCAGACGGTGACCGGGTGACGTATCGTGACCTGGCGCACCAGCTTGTGCCGTACGTGCGCGACATGGGATACACCCATGTCGAACTCATGGGCATCGCCGAGTACCCCTATGATGGCTCATGGGGCTATCAGGTGACTGGGTATTATGCCCCAACAAGCCGCTACGGCACGCCAGATGACTTCATGTATTTCGTCGATTACTGCCATCAGCACGAGATAGGTGTGCTACTCGACTGGGTGCCCGCGCACTTCCCTCGCGACGAACACGGCCTCAGCTTCTTCGACGGTACGCACCTGTATGAGCACTCGGATCCGCGTCAGGGGGCGCACCCTGATTGGGGAACGCTTGTCTTCAACTACGGGCGCAATGAGGTTCGCAACTTCTTCGTTGCCAATGCGCTCTACTGGCTCGACAAGTTCCACATCGATGGCCTGCGCGTGGACGCGGTGGCCTCGATGCTGTACCTCGATTACTCGCGCAAGGCAGGCGAGTGGGTGGCGAACCGTTTTGGCGGGCGCGAGAACCTGGAAGCGATCGATTTTCTGCGCACCTGCAATGCCACGGTTGCCGAGCAATTTCCGCACGCGCTGATGATCGCCGAGGAGTCGACCGCGTGGTCCGGCGTGACACATCCGGTGTCGCAGGGCGGGCTGGGATTCTCGCTGAAGTGGAATATGGGGTGGATGCACGACACGCTGGAGTATATGAAGCTGGAGCCGATTCACCGTCGCTTCCATCATGGCGAGCTCACGTTCTCGATGGTCTACGCCTACTCTGAAAAGTTCATCCTGCCGTTTTCTCACGACGAAGTGGTACATATCAAAGGCTCGATGCTGAACAAGATGCCGGGTGACACCTGGCAGAAGTTCGCGAATCTACGCGCACTCTACGCGTATATGTACGGCCACCCTGGCAAGAAACTGCTCTTCATGGGCGGCGAGTTCGGCCAGTGGGCAGAATGGAACTTTGCCGGATACCTCGAGTGGAACCTGCTCGACGAGCACACACAAGACGGCCCGCTGCACCTGACGCTGCAACGACTCGTGCGTGACCTGAATGGCCTGATGCGCGACAATCCCTGCCTGTACGAACTGGATTTTTCGCCGGATGGCTTCCGCTGGATCGACTTCGCCGATGCCAGCAGCAGCGTTATCTCGTTCATCCGCACACGCGCGGAGCAGCGCGAGCCACTGGTATTTGTCTGCAACTTCACGCCGGTCGTGCGTTACAACTACCGCATCGGTGTCCCACCGGCGAAAGGCTACTCGCTCGTATTGAACACCGATGCGGCGGAGTACGGCGGCAGTAGCGAGAGTGGCGACGCGACAGTCAGTTGTGAAGACGTGCCGATGCATGGGTACGAGCAGTCCATCTCGCTGACGCTCCCCCCACTCGCGACCGTCGTCCTGCGTCCGAACAAGTAGCAACGGTCCCACGTCACATCCCTGTCGCATATGTCAGGTCATTGCGCCTTCTTATAGTCATTGACTATTCAATCTTAAGCACTTCGTGACAATTTCATGACAACCGATGAGTCACGATTACACGCCACGCTCACGTATACTGTTCTTGACTACATGGCGATTCCAGAACAGAGCAGACCAGGACAGGAGCGGATAACATGACAGCCATCGAACATTCCACTGCGCCAGCGTCACCGCTAACTGGTGACCGCGTGCCTCATGTCAGCGCGCCGAATGCGGCGAGTCTAATGCCCGACACACGCGCTGTGAACTTCTACGATGCGGGGCACTATCTGCGCCACATGCTTCGCCGACGGCTCGACCCGAGCGAACTTGCCGCCGCCGAATCGCAGTTGCGCAATCTTGGCGGACGTGTCGGCAACGAGCTGGAAGATCTGGCCGCCGAGGCTGACCGGGAGTCGCCCCAATTGGCAGTACGCGATAAGCGAGGCGAGCCTGTCAACGATATTGAGCCGTCTCGCGCCTATCGCAACCTCGAACGCATCCTCTACGGCGAATTTGGTCTGGCGGCGATGGCAATGCGGCCAGGCGTTATCGACCCGCAGCACCCGTCATCACTGGTCCTCAACGACGCGTTTATCTTTCTGGCAGGCCAGGCAGAGTCCGGATTATTTTGCCCTCTCGGCATGACACGCGCGATGGCTCGCACGCTCGTTCGGTACGCACCGGAGACGGTCGTTCGCGAGTACTTGCCGGGGCTACTCTCGGCCGACATCGCCACACTCACTACCGGCGCGATGTTCATGACCGAGAAGCAGGGTGGCTCCGACCTCGGTATGGTGGCGACAACCGCGCGTCCGTCAGAGGCTCACACTGGTTGGTGGGAACTCGACGGCGAGAAATGGTTCTGCAGCAATGTCGGCGCCGAGCTAATTCTGGCGTTGGCGCGGCCGGAGGGCGCGGTTGTAGGTACCCGTGGACTTGGCCTGTATCTCATTCCGAAACGCCTCCCCGATGGAACGCGCAACAACTACCGCATCGAACGCGTGAAGGACAAGCTGGGGATGCGGTCGTTTGCGAGTGGCGAGGTGACACATGCTGGAACAGTGGCGCTGCAGATCGGCGGCCCAGGAGAGGGCTGGCTGCAAATGACCGAGATGCTCAACACCACGCGGCTGGGATGCGCGCTGGCGGCTTCGGCGCTGGCACAGCGGTCGCTCGTCGAATCGCTGACACACGCCCGCGGGCGTGTCGCATTTGGCAAGCCACTAGCCGATTTACCGCTGATGCGCGAGCAGTTGCTCGATCTGGTGATGGACACCGAGGCGCTGATCGCGCTGACATTCGAGGGCTCGGCGCAACTTGGCCGCGCCGACAGTGGCGACGAGGAGGCACGGATCCTGGCGCGGGTGCTGACCCCGCTGGCAAAGTACCATGTTTCGGATGTCGCGCGGCGGCTCGTGGAAGAGGGTATGGAGGTGCGCGGCGGAAACAGTTATATCGCGGACTGGCCCAATGCGCGTATCCTCCGTGATGTGCAGGTGCAGGCGATTTGGGAAGGGACCGGCAACATCTCCGCGCTGGATGTCGGGCGAACGTTGCTGAAAGACAACGCTGGAGCAACACTAGTGGCGCACCTCACGCAACGACTGGCGACTCAGGATGATCCGCACGTGGCGCGAGCCGCCGCGATGGTCAGCCGGGCGCTTGGCGACCTTGCGGCGAGGCTCACAGAGTGGGCGACTCGCGAGCCCGCCGAGCGCGACGTCCGGATGCGACGGCTGACGCGTCATATGGCGCATGTGGTCACAACCGCGCTACTGGTGGAGGATGCTGGCGTCCAGGCGCGTGACGAGGGGAGTTATCGCTGTCTGGCGATGGCGGCGCGCTACCTACGGCGATATGTCTATCCTCCATGCGATGGACTGGCAATGGAGGAAAACTATACCCCGCTCGACGCCTTCGACGCGCTGGTTGACTGGACTCCCGCGCTCGCAGCAGGTATCGCCGAACCGCTGCTCAAGGCGCTGGAGACTGAGTAGCACTTCGTGGCGCATCGCTCAGGCGGTCAAAGTCGTTACCGGCAGCGTAAAGCGCAGAACTGCGCCTGCGGGGCAGCCATGCGCGTCATTGCAATACGCCAGCAAGACACTTCTGGCTTCGGCATCGAGTGGTGAGAACGCTGAGATGTCGCCACGGTGCGCCTCGACAATTCGCTGCGCGATGGCTAAACCAAGCCCACCATGGCCGGTAAAGGTGTCCTGATCGTCGCTGGAGCGTCGGCGCGAGACCTCGCCCCGGTAGGTCGGCTCGAAAATGTGGGGCAGATCGTGCGCGGAAATGCCTTCACCGGTGTCGATCACCTGTACAACTATCCGCCCTGGCTGTCCTGACTCGTGGGTATATCCGGCGTGGAGTATCACAGTCCCGTCGGGCGGCGTGTGCCTGAGCGCGTTTTGCAGCAAGTTGTTGACGACGCGCTGCATCTGGCGTGCATCCAGCATGACCGCGGGAAGCGCATCGCGCACGGCGCCGATCAGCCGAATACACGACTGCGCGGCGTGTTCACGTTGCCCCTCGATGGTGTCGGAGAGGATGTCTTCAAGCGAGACGCGCTCCAGATGCAGCGACAAAGCGCCCGACTCCAGCCGCGAAAGCTCGAAGAGATCGTCCATCAATGCGCTCAGGTGGCCCGCCTCGGCGCGGACCGTGTGAATGTATCGTTGGACCGTGGTGGGATCGCTCACGATGCCCTCGTCGATCGCCTCTACCATGGCGCGAATCGATGCGATGGGCGTGCGCAGATCGTGCGAGAGCGCAGCGATCACCTGCCGGCGCTCCGCCTCCGCGCTGTCCCTGCGCGCGAATGCCTCCTGGATGCTCGCCGCCATCGAGTTGAACCAATGGGCAAGCCGATTGACCTCGGTAGTGCCTCCGGCAGCTGTTTCATCGATGCGCCAGCCGTAGTCACCATCGGCAATACGCCGCGCGCCAGCCTCGATGCTCGCGACAGCGCGACTCACTTCACCAGCGACTGACCACGCGATAGCCAGCGCGATGGCCGTGCCGAACGCCAGAAAAACCAGCACCAGTTCGCTATCCTCGACCGAGAGAAACATCAGTCGCGAGATCATAATGACGTTGAATCCGATGATCAATGCGGTCAGAATGGATGGTATGGCGAGTTTCAGACGGAACCCACCTTTGCGCGTCGCATCGGCAACCCAGAGGCCCAGTTGTCCGGCAGCCAGAGCAATAGCGCCGCTCAGCGCTAGATAGAGGGCAAGGTGTGTGGTATCGCTGGCGTTGGGCTTCATTTTGACGACGAGCACGGCAATCGTTACCAGCAAGACAAAGACGACGAGCGCGGCCCAGCTCAGGCTCATCCGCACCCACCACCCACGGGGGGTAGCCCACCTGCGGCCATGCGCATTGAGCGCCATTCGTGTCTTCTCGGTTTCGGGTCGAACTGTTTCCATGGTCGTCTTGTGTCTTCTCGCTGGTATAGACTGTCCGACAGCCGCTTTTGCTAGGGCTCAAATTTGTAGCCAACTCCCCAGACGGTGCGCAAATGACGCGGGTGGGTCGGGTCAACCTCGAGCTTTTCGCGCAGGCGACAGATATGGACGGTAACAGTGCTTGGGTCGCCATAGTAGCCGATGTCCCATACCTGATCGAGCAATTGCTGGCGCGAGAAGACCTGGCGCGGGTGTTCGGTGAGAAAGCGCAAGAGATCGAACTCCTTCGCCGTCAGGTCCAGCGATATGCCCTCGCGCTCGGCCTGGCGCAGTTGTGGCCGAACGACCAGATCGCCAACGCGCACAGTATCGTCCAGCACCATCGCGGGCACGCTCAGCGCCTCGACGCGGCGGAGCAGCGCTTGCACACGGACGACGACTTCACGTGGACTGAAGGGCTTTGTGACGTAATCGTCCGCTCCGATGCCAAATCCCGCCAGTTTGTCTTCCTCTTCAGTTCTGGCAGTCAGCATCAGGATAGGCATTGCGCTCTCGGCGCGCAGCCGGCGGCAGACCTCCATACCATCGATGCCTGGCAGCATAACGTCGAGGATAACAAGATCGGGTGGAAATGATGCCGCCGCGCGTAAAGCCGTTGCCCCATCGGGCGCTTCCATCGCGGCAAACCCCGCCGCCTCGAGGTAGTGTACCAGCACCTCGCGAATGCTGCCCTCGTCGTCGACGACCAGAATGCGCCGTCGAGTCTCCGTGCCAGTGTCACCGTCTACGAGTTGTCGTGCAACATTATCAAACATGCTGATCACCCTCATGCGAACCATGCAGTCAACGGGTACGTTACCGCTATCAGCTCCCGCCGTTATGGCAGCCGTGGCCGTCAGCCAGGAGATCACGGGTCATATCCGACTATTGATCCCTATGCACTGCATTGTACAGTCCTGATTCTTACGCAGACGTTACCATCTTGCGCGTGAAGCAGACCCAGGCTTTCGCACCCCAGCGCCGCGTTAACGATTTCGCAATCTCTGTTATCTTCCAGCAACAATCGCGCCGCAGACTCTTTGGTGATGCTGTCAACGTCGCTCACCGACGTTCTCGAAAGGTTGCCAATGCCGCCTACCATACCTCCTTCGAATCGCGTGACAGTCGTGCTTCCGGCGCTCAACGAGGCGGACGCCATCGGCGGCCAAATTCGCGCGCTGCGGACACATCCGGCGTGGGAGGCTCTGCCGCTCCACGAGATCGTTGTGGTCGATAACGGCAGCACCGATGACACCGCCACTGTGGCGCGTGCGGCAGGGGCGCGTGTCGTGTGCGAGCCACGCCGCGGATATGGGGCAGCATGCTACGCCGGGCTCCTGGCGGTACGGTCGGATGTCCTGCTGCTGATGGACGCCGACGGCAGTGATGACCTCGCGGACGCGGCGCGCGTGGCGACGGTCGTGCTCACGGGAGCGGCGGATCTGGCGATGGGTTCACGGGTACGCGGGAGGCGCGATCGTGGGGCGCTTACGCCGCAGCAGCGCGTGGGAAATGCGGTTGCGACGTTGCTGATGCGCGCACTCTATCGCATTCGCGTCACCGACGTTGGTCCTGTGCGCGCGATTCGGCGGGAGGCATTGCTGGCGCTCGATCCACAAGAGCGCACCTATGGCTGGTCATCGGAGATGCTCGTCAAGGCGGCGCGCGCGGGGTATCGCGTGGCAGAGGAGCCCGTCGACTATCACCACCGCGCCGCGGGCATCTCGAAGGTTTCTGGCACATTACGGGGATCAGTATGCGCAGGATACAGCATGCTGGCCACCATCCTGCGCTACGCCCGTTGGCGTCCCAGCGCACCCATGTCACACAGCCTCTCAACGGGCACTCCGAACGTCGCGCCTGGAAGCGAAGCGCGCCAGTGAAAGCTTCCAATCATGCCCGCCGCGACGCGCTGGTGATCGTCGCGAAGCATCCGACGCCGGGACAGGTGAAGACACGGCTGGGCGCCACCATCGGACTCGATCGGTCCGCAGGTCTGTACGCCGCGTTTCTGCGGGACCTGCGCGCGCGATTTACCGTAGCCGCGGCGACGAGTGGCTACGATCTTATCTGGGCGTGCGCGGCAAGTGATACGCCGATGACCGCCCTCCTTGGCGCGGACGCGATCATACTTCAGCAGCGCGGCAATGACTTCGCCGAGCGTCTCTACAATAGTTGCCGCGATGTGGCCACACTGGCCTACAGGCGCACGGTGATTCTTGGCTCAGACTCTCCCCACGTCCCCACGGAAACTATCACTCAGGCATTCCACGCGCTCGCCAGGTTCGACGTCGTGCTTGGCCCCGCCGAAGACGGCGGCTACTACCTCGTTGGTGTCAACAATTGGCCGGAGCCGCCCAACCTCTTTCGCGGCATCGAGATGAGTACCGAGCGCGTGTTGCGCGAGACGCTCGCACGGGTTGATCGGCTTGGGCTGACGCACACATTGCTGGATGCCACATTCGACGTCGACACCGAGGCCGACCTCTCGCGGCTCGTCGTAGTCGGCGACTCACTGTCGGCCGGCTTTCAGAATGGCTCGCTTCTCGATGTTCAGCAGCCGAACGGCTACGCCAGCCTGGTGGCCAAACAGGCGGGCACTACATTGCCGCTGCCA
>DAHUXT010000147.1 GCA_027307065.1 Ktedonobacteria bacterium | reverse complement strand
AGTGAAGCCTTGAATCAGACGGGCACCGCTACGGGCGCGCAGCTCTACGATCCCTACGGGAATACCCGCTACTCGACTGGCAACATGCCGACCACCAAGGGGTTCACCGGGCAGTACAGCGACGTAGGCAGCACCGGGCTCGACTACTACGGCGAAATCGTGCGGCAACCGAGCGCCGCAGAGTTGACCCCAATTTTGACCCCAGCCCACTGCGACCAGCGTACACGAACGAGGTGACAGAGACACCTAAAATGCTCGAAAATGAGCGGGTCGGCGACCAGGAGAAACGCCTTAGGAAAGGCCGCTCGTGAATCCCGTATGCGCTACCAGACGCCCCACCAGCAACGGTGGGGCATTTGTTGTGAGCCGTGAATGCACGCAGGGTCATGCAGTTCCGCGCAGCCGCCACCGATAATGACGCCCCCTTGTGTTGTGCGCGAAACCTCCACTGCGGCATGACCGAGATGCAACCGCGCAGTATTTATGGGCAAAATCCACCAAGTGTCTGACGTTCCTCGCTATCTGGATGAGCGCAGACGTTTTTGACGACGGCTTGCAACATGCAGAACGCTTTTTCGCTGGGCCAGAGCCGCATGTCACAAATCAATCATGACTTCGCAGAGAGATGGAAAGGTCAGTAGTCCCTATTCGGCCCCGAGCATTCCGCCGATGGCGCCGTATCCGGTGAACGGCCACAGACCCACCACGCACCAGCCATGCGACGGCGCGCTCGCAAGTTGTGAGCACCCTGTGACTGCCGTGCACGAGTGAACCGCACTATACTGAAACGCGCTCAGCCGCTGACACCCGCCAGCGGGGATCGTGGGCAAACGGAGTGATGGTGAGCCATCGCGCGAGCGGTGCGAGGAGGACAAGTTGGCTGGAGATAGCGGCAAACGCTATGTAATCATCGGCAATGGCATTGCGGGCACCACCTGCGCCCAGACCCTGCGCAAGAACGACGTCTCCTGCGCGATTTGGCTCATCACCAACGAGCCGTATCCTCTCTATAACCGTGTTTCGCTGAAGCGCCTGCTGGATGGCGTCCTCCCCGAGCAGAAAGTGATGATGCGTGATTTTGCCTGGCATGAGCAGCAGCGCATCACCTTGCTCACAGAGACGCGGGTGATCCACGTGGACACCACGCAACGGGTCGTGTATCTCGATCGCGGTGACCCGCTCCCCTACGATGCGCTGCTCGTAGCAAGCGGCGGACGCGCCCAGGCGCTGAACGTTCCAGGAGGATACGAGGCGAAGCACATCCATAGCTTTGTCTCGCTCGACGACACCAAAGCCATCATCGAGCATGCCCTCGAAAGCAAATCAGCCGTCACGACGGGCGGCAGCTACATGGCCTACGATCTGACCGAAGGGTTGAGCAAGCGTGGCATCCACGTCACCTGGCTCATTCGCGGCCCGCACTGGCTGCGACGGATTCTCGATCGTGCCGGCGGCCAACTGGTGGACGAGATCGTGACACGCCACGGCATCGAAACAGTATACGGCGAGGAAATTCAGGCGATTATCCCCGCCAACGGAGTACCAGCCAGGGCTATTGGCACGTCCGGCAAGGAATATCAGGCCGACATGATCGGCACCGGCGTTGGCTTGCTCCTCAACCACGAATTTCTCAACGATACCCCGATCGAGCGACACACCGGTATTATCACGGACGAGTACTTGCAAACGCGGGCGCCTGAGGTGTATGCCGCGGGCGATGTGGCGGAGTTCTATGACCCCCTGACCGGGCAATATCACACCTTGGGCACCTGGGATAACGCATTGGGACAGGGCAAGCTGGTCGCCATCAATATGGCTGGGGGCCACGAGCGCTATCTGGATGTGCCGGTGCGCAGCAGCCCCATCTTCGACACCAACATTGTCACGGTGGGCATGACGGAGATTGATAACTGCGAATTAACCACGTTGTCGCGCATCACCCCAGGCGAGAAGAGCGGAAAAGACTATCGCACGTTCTTCTTCAAGGGCGAGCGACTGGTGGGATCCGTTTTCATCGGCAGCCCGAAAGGGCGGCGCAAGATCGAGGACCTTATTCGCGCCGGGCAGGAATTCGCCTCCCCGTCTGATCGTGAGCAGCTTTTCGACGTACGCTAGTTGCCTGCTCCCTATCGCTATTCACTCATGCGACGGCTTGACTTTGCGAGCGAACAGCTCGCCCGGCGTTATGCGCTGGCATCGGACAACGCCTTGTCAATAGCCTCTTCATGCGTATAGGCGGCGCCTGTGGCCCACGCCGCGGCGAAGGTCTGCGCGTCAAGTGCCGCTTTTGCCGTTGCAATCACCTGCTCAACGGCTTCGCGCTCAACGGGCAAGAGTGACGTCTGCGTTCGCTCGCGTAACGCCGCCGCTGCCGCACAGAAGCGTGTCGCCAGGACGTGGTTGCCCTCGGCGCCGAGAGCGGAAGCATAGCCCTCCAGACACCCGGCCGTGTAGGTAGGACTGCCGAACGACCGATAGAGAGCGAGGGCTTCCCGGTAGCGCGTTTTCGCGCCCGCATAGTCGCGCTGTTGTCTGGCAAGGTGGCCAAGCAGGGTGGTCATGATGGGAATCTCCCATATCAATCCTGCTTCCCGGGCAAGAGTCTGGGCTTCTTCTAAGAGAATCCTGGCGCGCGCAGTGTCGCCTCGCAGCCCTGCCAGCTCCGCCCGATGAAACAGTGCCCGACACGTCAGGCCACTCTGGTCAATCAGCCGGGCATACCGATAGCTCTCGCTGTAGGCTTTCGCTGCCTCATCGAGCCTGCCGTTTGCCTGAGCGACCATCCCGAGCGTCGCATAGGCACTGCTGATGCCATGGTGATCGGCAATCTGCTGAGCCAATTGGAGGGCTTCGCGCGCGGCGGCCTCTGCGGCAGGACTCGCCTTCCCATGACGTACCATCGTGCGGCCTAAACCGTAGAGTATGTATATCCGCAATGTAAGCGGCGCAGTAGGCTTGCCTTGCGCTCTCGCCCACAGGTCCAAATCTAGCATCCGCGCGTACCATCGCTCAGTCTCGCTCATCTGGCCGTGGATATGCCAGAGTCGCCCAAAGCTCGCCAGGCGCAGACCCAATTCCGCCTCCTGTGTTTCCTCTGCCCAGTGTAATGCAGCTCGCGCATTAGGCGATTCCTGAGTCCACGCAATGACAGCCAGAGCGTCGCGCACTCCCTGCTCAGGGCCGAAGTATGCCATGACCTTCTCGGCCAATCGGGCGTAATAGGCGGCGTGTTGGCGCTGATAGTGCTCCTCTTCGCCCAGCGTATGCAATTGTTGCCGGGCGTAGTCTCGCACGAGTTCCAGCATGTGAAAGCGCACTTCACCGTTGGCTAGGACATCTGTCTGGATAAGGCTGGCGTCTACCAATGCCGCGAGCATCAGGATGACCTCCGCAGACGTGGTTTCTCCCGCGGTCTCTGCAGGCCCAGGCCAACACACTGCTTCCGCCGCCTCGAGTGTCCAGCCCCCCTCGAACACGCCCAGCGCGCGAAAACAGCGCTGTTGGCGCTCGGTGAGCAATTCATAGCTCCAGGCGATAGCGTCCTCCATCGTCTGCTGCTGTACTGGCAGGTCCCGGGGCCCCCAGCGTAGGAGTGCCAGTCGATGGGTTAGCTGCTTCCGTAATTCAGGCAACGAAAGAACCTTGACGTGCATCGCAGCAAGCTCGATCGCCAACGGAAGACGATCCACCTGCTCACAGATGACCAGCACGTCGCTCTCCGCATACGCTTGATCGGGTCGTACGACCTGCGCTCGCTCGCGAAAGAGGGTTACCGCATCGTCGAGCGGCAGCGGAGCCAGGAGCAACTCCTGCTCGGCGCGCAGGCGCAGTGGCGTCCGACTCGTGACCAGCACAGACAGATGGGGGCATTGCTCCAATAGACTGGCGACGAAAGATGTACAATCCATGACTTGTTCGAGATTGTCGAGCACGAGCAAGAAGTGCCTGTGGTGCAAGTACGCGCGTACCTGCTCTGCAGTGGATGCATGGGCCTGTTCATGAATCCCAAGAACCTGCGCAACCACACCAGGGACCAATCTCGCATCGCGGATAGCAGCTAGAGGGACGTATACCACACCATCGGCAAAGTCAGGGGCGAGATTCCATGCCAGTTGCAACGCAAGCCGCGTCTTGCCGACACCACTGGGTCCAGTCAGCGTGAGCAGGTGGGACGCACCGCCGCGCAGCAAGGCCAGAGCAGCGGTGCTTTCTTGCTCACGGCCAACGAGCCGTGTCGGAGGAAGAGGTAAGTTGGGTGCGGGCGAGACGGGAAGACTATCCACCGAAGACGCCACCTCTGGGCGTGCAGAAGCCAGAAGCAGATCGCGCTGTTGCGGAGTCAACGACAACGCGCTCGAGAGCAATTCAAGCGTGTCATATCGCGGTGTGCGATTGATACCACGCTCCAGATTGCTAATTGCCCGCGCAGAAAGCCCCGCACGCTCGGCCAGGGCCTCCTGCGAGAGTCCACCAGCCTGGCGATAGCGCTTGAGCAAGGTGCTGAAACTGGTCCTCGATATCACCTCTAATCCCCTAGATGCCTTCATCCTCAGCCCTCAACGGAAGCGTCAGCGATGCTCAGCATCGTGGGCTGGGTCACTGTGTGTGAGACTTGTGACTGTGACTCGTGTGAGGAAGTTGTGGAAAAAGTGTGCCTCTTCTTCATGGTGTAGGCCAGAGTGGTCGTCTATGCTTGCACCAGATTATATGTCAAACCGCTGTAAACAGAAATGATGTCGCACACCCACGCGACAGAAACCAGGCAGGTTACTGCTGTAACCAGGCAACTTTGACGATCCACGTGAGAGAGGAGACCCATGATGATCCTTGTCGTTGGCGCTACCGGTGATCTCGGCGGCAAAGTCGCTCGGACATTGCTCGCACAGGGTCGGCCCATCCGCATCCTGGTCCGGGCGCAGGCAAACTACCAGCCTCTTGCCGAAGCTGGCGCGCAGGTCGTATTGGGAGATCTCAAACAGCGCGACACGCTCGATGTTGCCTGTCAAGGAGTAGAGACTATCATCACGACAGCGAACGCAGTCGCGCGTGGAGGAGAAGACACCATACAGACGGTAGACCTTGAGGGCAATCGCCACCTGATCGACGCGGCCAAGGCAGCCGGACTACGCCAGTTTATCTTTGTGTCGATGTTGACCGCTGACCCAAAGAGTCCGGTCCTTTTGAACCAGGCCAAGGGCAGCACCGAAGACTATCTGCGGGAGAGTGGAATCCCCCACACTATTTTCGCTCCTAATGGGTTTATGGAGATGATGTTCGGTGCGGTCGTGGGCATGCCCGCGATGATGGGTCGGCCAGTGACGATCGTGGGGACCGGTCGCCGCAAACACTCGTTTATCTCCGTTGGCGATGTGGCCAGATTCCTCTGCGCTGCCATCGACAATCCGGCGGCCATCAATCAGAAGTTCGTGCTCGGTGGACCGCAGGCGTTATCGTTCCGCGCTGCCGTCGCGATCTACGAGCGTGCGCTTGGCCACCAGTTGCACGTCAGCAGTGTGGCTCCTGGCGAACCGGTGCCGGGCCTCCCGCCGATGTTTGCACAGGTATTAGCGGCCTTAGATGCCTACGACTCACCGATCGACATGACAGAGACAACACGCACCTTCGACATTGCGCTGACCTCACTGGAAGAAGTCGCCCGGCGGGCCATCACGAAGGCCGTGTCGGCTTGAATCGTGATGAGTTTTGAAAAACACGAAGAGAGAATTTCCATGTCGCAAGAAACGTCACAGGACACACGCCCACCATTATCCCCCAAAGAGGTTTTCGAGCGAATGATTCAAGACGTGAATCGCCACGATCTGGAGGCGCTGGTTGCCTGGTTTGCTCCCAGCTATCGCAGTGAGCAGCCGTTTCACCCCGAGAGAAACTTTGCTGGCCCAGACGGCGTGCGTCATAACTGGACCTTCTTCTTCGCGACGATTCCCGATATACAGATAGACATCCTCAACGAGGCGGAAGAAGGCGACACCATCTGGGCCGAACTGCACTACCATGGAACACAGGTCGATAGGAAGCAGTTCGCGATTCGAGGCGTGCTCCTGCAAGGTGTTCTAGATGAGAAGATCATCTGGGCCCGATTGTATATCGATCCGGTAGAAGCACTAGGCTGAGCAGACGGACAGGCGCTCAATAAGACGGATTCGGCACTAGGCTCACGGGATCACCGGCTCGCCGGTAGACACTTCCTAAACGCTCTCCATCGTATGCGATTCGAGCCCGCGTGATAGCCCATGCTCACCTGCCCTTCAAGACCGCATGCAGACACAACCTACCGTGCTGCATAGGCGGGCTAGCGGGCTGCGCCCATCGTACACCACGTTTTCGTTCCCATTAGGGCACACAAACTTCACTCACAAATACCCCTATCGCCATGAGATGCACCCCGCGACATTCGGCGACGCCGCAGATGCTCCGAGGGAATTGATGCAGGCGGCGAGAGCACAGAGAGGGCAAAGCCGTGGATATGCTGATTGCGGCCTTCATGGGACTGGTCTACGTTGCTCCACCAGGTCCGGTCAACATCGAGACTGCCCGGCGGGTGGCCAGGAGCGGCGCCTGGGCTGGTTGCTCGCTGCAACTCGGGTCCCTGCTAGGCGACGCGCTGTATGCGATTCTGGGGCTGCTGGGCCTGGATCTCGTCCTTACGCATCTGGCGGTGGCGCACATCGTCCTGGGACTCGGCGGGATCGGATTGCTCCTGTATTTGGGGTTGTCGGCGTTGCGCGATGGGTGGTGTGGCGTGCGGCGATCACAGATGCGGCCAGCAGCGCGGGCATATGGACAAGAGGGACAACAGGTGGTTGCGGTAGGCGCCAATCGCAAGACATTCCAGATGGGTTTGATGATGTCGGTGACGAGCCCGTTTGGCTTGGCCTATTGGGCATCAGTGGGTGGTACGGCGCTCCAGCGCTATCACGGACGAGAGGCAGCATTTGTAGGGTGCTTCCTTCTCGCTGAGGTGCTGTGGGCACTGGTGCTCCCAGTCTCGATGGGCCGCTGGCGCGCCGCCATCAAAAGCCAGTTCTTTGAGTGGGTGCTGCTGGGCTGTGGCCTGTTCCAGGTCGCCTCGGCGCTGACGTTGGGATACGCTATTCTGTCGTCGTTCGTGTAACCGAGAATAGCGTCGGCAAGGAAAGGCTCGTCCTATGAATCTTCGGGGTATTGGGTGATCGCCAGCGCTGGTTTGTGGTCAGAATGGGTTGCGTTGGGCAAACTCGCGGGCCACGGCATCCATGCGGGCGAAGGTCGCTCCGAGCCTTTCTAGTTCCGCGATGAGCCGCTCCAGCATGAGCATGCGATGCCCGCGCCCGATCACCTGTGGATGGAAGGTAAGGGTGAGCACACCCCACTCCTGCGCGCGCGCCATATAGCGAAAGTCGTCGAGCCAGTTGGCAAGTACGTCCTCGGTACGGCGCAACCCTGGCTGCAGATGCGTCGCCGTCCAGAGATACTCGAAGTGGGGAAAGTCGTCCAGCGACCAGCTTACGGGCAGCTCGATCAAGCGGGTTGGCTCCCCGAATTGGGCTGGCTGGTCTGGAGTAATCACATCGCCGCGTCGCGCCCGGTATGGCGTGTAATCGTTGGCCATCATGCTGCTATCGTAGGTGAAGCCGTGCGCCAGCAGCAAATCGACCGAATGAGGGCTCAGATCCCACGCCGGTGAGCGGTAGCCAGATGCCTGGGCGCCGGTGAGGCGGCGAATCGCCGCATTGCCTCGTACCAGCACCGCCTCCTCCGCCTCGCGGGAAAGGCCGACAGGCGCTTCGTGCGCGTAGCCGGGGTGAGCGATCTCATGGCCCGCGGCGTGGATGCGCGCGCAGATGTCTGGATACGTCTCGATAGTATGGCCAGGAATGAACCAGGTGGCCGGGATGGCGGGTGAGCGGGCGGCGAGCAATGCCAGGATGCGTTCGGCGCCGACCACGCCAAACTCTCCTTGCGAGATCGGCGTTGGCGTCGTTATCCCCCGGGCGATCCAGAGCGAGAGTGCGTCAAAGTCGAATGTCAGACACACCAGATGGCGCGGCATAGGTACCCTCCTCCTACCTCGTATTAGTGACTCATAGACATCGCTCAGGCGCTGGCTCAAGTGTATACCGTGTATCCTCTTGCCGCTGGTATAACAGATAGTGTGTCACCAGCGTGTCCGCAAACCGCTGTCGGCGCTCACGAAGCTAGCGTATAGTATCCTCTATGACAAATAAGGCGCCGCTGCTTCGTGTCCGTTTCGCGTCAGCTTCATGTCGGTGAGCGCAATCGACGCATGACTCGCGGGTAGCGCAGGCAGTGGCCAACGAGAAAGCGCGATGTGATGGCAAGCATGTCAGGTGTGGGAAGGGCTTTGGTGCTTGGTGGTGGTGGGGTCACGGGTGTAGCCTGGGAAACGGGACTGCTGCAGGGCCTCGCCGAGGCAGGACTCGACCTCTCTACAGCCGATGTGTTTATTGGGACGTCCGCTGGTGCGGTGGTCGCCGCGCAACTGACCAGCGGACGCGCGCTCGATCAGCTCTACGCCGCGCAACTGTCTACGGAGTCCAGCGAGATTGCCGCTCGCATGAGTCGCGCCGCTCTCGCGCGGTTTGTGTTTGCCATGGTATGGCCCGGCAACCCTCAGCATGCACGCGCGCGGCTCGGTCGTGCCGCGCTGCGAGCCAGGACGGTTCCTGAGGCAGAGCGCCGCGCCGTGATCGCGCACCGGTTGCCCAATCATGAGTGGCCCCAGCAGCGGCTGCTCATCACGGCGGTGAATGCGGAAACCGGAGTAGATATCGTGTTCGACCGCAGCAGCGGTGTGCCGCTGGTGGACGCCGTTGCGGCGAGCTGTGCCGTGCCATTGGTATGGCCACCAATGACCATCAACGGCCACCGCTATATCGATGGTGGCGTGCGCTCAGTCACTAACGCTGACCTGGCAAAAGGGTACGATCGGATCGTGGTCATCGCGCCGACGACGGCTGCTTTCCGTCGCGCCGACCGGCCTGACGCTCAGGTGGCGGCACTTGGCGCTGGCGTTCGCTCAATCATCGTCAGCCCCGACGCAGCGGCTCGCGCAGCAATCGGCTCCAATGTCCTCGACCCCACGCATCGGGCGCCAGCGGCTCGGGCAGGCCGGGCGCAGGCGGCTACTATGGCAGACCTGATCCGAGCGGTGTGGACCTAACCTGGCGTTGCCGTACAGATTCGTGAACGATTCGTGGTGGTACGTCACAGTGCCCGGCGGCAGGTGTCCGTGGGTACCGTCTTGCCAACAATGACAATGATGGGGCATGCTTCTGGAACGCCTGTGCGAACGCATGCCCAGAGCGCCAGCATGCAGGCGCAGTGCCGTCGCCCGCACGGTTGGGTGGCGATTGAGCCACGCGTAGACGGTATCCGGCCTGTGCACTCGCAAGAGGCCGAGGCCGCGAGGGCCGCCGGTCGTGGGTACGCGCGTGGTGTCGTGCCGTGCGATGCGTTGCGCGGTGGTCACCCTCAGTGTTCGTCGTCGCCTCGGCGCTCTCCTTGCCAGGGGACTCCCACCTG
>DAHUXT010000146.1 GCA_027307065.1 Ktedonobacteria bacterium | reverse complement strand
GAGGGCGATCTCCCCTTACTGGTAGATCACTTTCTTCGTGTCTACTGCGCTGCTAATCGAAAGCCTCTCAAGCAATTGCAACCGGATGTGATCGGGATATTAGAGGATTATCCCTGGCCGGGGAACGTGCGCGAACTCGAAAATATCATCCAGCGAGCGGTAGTGTTGAGCCGCGGTGAGCTCATCACGCCAGAGCAAATCGTCTTCCAGAACGAGATGAATCGATACGTTCTCGACGTCGAGCAGCGAGTGCGCGCGGGAGCGTCACTCGACGAGTTGATTGCTGAGGTGCGGCGTCAAGCAGCGTTCGCAGCCATGCGCACCAGTGATGACGATCGCGAGAAAGCAGCGGAACAACTCCACATATCGCTCGCCCAGCTTGATAAGATCATCGCCGGAGCGGATGCGTCCGCCACGTGAGGCAGCGGCATTTCGAGAAGCCAGATGCTGACAACTCGTTGCGCCGGTCAGTGATTGTGTTGCTCCAGGAAAAGTCGCCCGAGGGTTGTGCACGAGAGGACATACTCGTCGCCAATGAATCCCATGTCGAGTATCCCCTCTTCGGCCATGTCCCGGTAGTCGTCGGTCACCAGGAAATAGGGCTTCAGCATCCGGCTGAGATCGCTCTCGGGCAGCGAGCCCCACTCCTGGAGCTTCTTCAATACGGCAACCTTCACCTCGGTATCATCGTCAATTGCCCGCATCTATTCCTCGATTCGGTCTAATTCGTTCTTGTCGCTTCCTGAGTATCTCCCGCACACTGTAACATTTCGTGCAGGGATAAGACTATATTACTGCGTGGTGAAGTCTCCCCGTTGCCAATGCATGGATCACTTTGCCATAATTTCTTGTAAGCATCTAGAAATATTCTGGTTGTCCATTGAATACCACGTGGTGGGTTGGCGTTGGTCACCACAGGAGGCGTCAATATATGAATCTTGGGAAGCTGTTTGGGCGTGACACCGAGCCTGCGACAAAAGAAATGCGCGAAGATGGCCGCGAGCGCCTGCCAGCGGGCCAATATCTGACGAAGAAGTGGCCTATACTGACCTATGAGGCGACTCCGAAGTTCGACGCAGAGCGCTATCGTTTCAAGGTTTGGGGAGCCGTCGAGGAACCTTTCGAGTTGACGTGGGATGAGCTGCAGGCGTTGCCACGCGTGCAACTGACCTCTGATTTTCACTGTGTGACCACCTGGAGCCGCTATGACAACGCCTGGGAAGGCGTGCATATTCGCGAGATTCTCCAGCGAGCCAAGCCGTCCCCGGCGGCGCAATTCGTCACAGCCCATTCGTTCACGGGCTACACCACCAATATGCCGCTGGCTGACCTCGACGACGACGACGTGATGATCGCGTTCACGCACGATGGCCAGCCGCTGGAGCCTGACCACGGTGGCCCGGTGCGCCTGATCGTGCCTAAACTGTACGCGTACAAGAGCGCCAAATGGCTGAGTGGCCTTGAATTTATGGAGAAGGACCGTCCCGGATTCTGGGAGGTGCGTGGGTACCATAATCACGCTGACCCCTGGAAAGAGGAGCGTTACTGGTAGGTCGTCTGCGTCAGCATACCTCCGCGATGGACTCCACACGCTGGCGTGGAGTCCATTCTTTTGTGTCAAGAAGTATCTTAGTCAGCTTGTCACCGCTTTTGTGTACCACCGGTCGCCGGTATCAAATCACACGTGAAGTGCGCCATCTGTTCACTCTTGATATTGCATTGTATGCTAATAATAAGTATACTAACTAAATTAGGTCCGAGTCTGTAGAGGATGCGCCTATGGATGGCAATGACATCTACCGGGACGCGCTCGAAGCGCTGATTTTGATGGCTATTGTCGCGAAAGAGGCGCGGCAAGACACCGAGCATCGGCTCAAGGGTTTCGGCGCTGACATTACGGCGCCTCAGTATCGCGTCTTGCGTCAGTTGCAGCAGCGGCGGCACACGATCACAGAACTGAGCGTGGCGATGATGGTAGAGCCCGCAACGCTCGTGCCGATGATTGATAGCCTCGAGCGTCAGGGCTTGATTCGGCGCGAACGCGATCCCCGCGACCGGCGGCGCACGCCGATAGCATTAACCGATCTTGGCCACGAGCAGCTCGGTCACGTCCCGTTTGTTCACCACGATGACCCAATCGCAAGATATTTCGGGCGGCTGACCGAGGACGATCGCCGCGCCTTTGTGCAGCGGCTCCGCGACCTGGTTATCTCGATGCATGGCAACGAGCATGCTGTGCGGCACATCGGCGACGCGGTCAGAAAATACTTCGACCTTGGCGAACTGCAAGACGGGAAGCCTGAGCAGACAGACTAACTGTGGCCATCCAGGCCATCACCGACAATCACCGACAATGTTGCTGGCGAGAATCGCCGCGTTCATCTCAACCATTCCGGGAGCTGTAACAGTCATGAAGGCAATCACCACACGTCAGCCCAATCCGCCGGATGGGGCCAGACTCACTGGACGCCAATGGATTACACTGGTCGTCCTGAGCCTTTCGCTGGCGATCATCATCATCGATGCCAGCATCGTCAACGTCACGATACCGGCAATCAGCAACGAGTTCCACGCATCCATTCGTGATCTGCAGTGGATCAGCTCTTCCTACGCGTTGGTGTACGCTGCCCTGTTGATCACGTTCGGGCGTTTGAGCGACACGCTCGGCCGGCGGTTGATCTTTATTTTGGGCATCGCGACGTTCGGCGTCGGGTCAATCCTGGTTGGTGTGGCGAGCGGAGTTGGCGTCATTTTAGTGGGCCGCGTTATTCAGGGTGTCGGCGCGGCGATGGCGTCGCCGTCGACACTCTCGATACTTTCCGGCACCTTTACGGGCAAGTCGCGCAGCATCGCCTTCGGCATTTGGGGGGCGACAGCGGGTGCGGGCGGCGCGCTGGGGCCGCTGCTGGGAGGGTTCTTCACGACCAATTTCAGCTGGCGCTTGGCCTTCCTGGTCAACATTCCAATTGCTGTCATCGCAATTCTTGGTGCCTTGCTGCTCATCGCGGAGTCTAAGGACGACAAGCAGCGGCACACGCTGGATTTTGTCGGCATTGTGCTCGCGTCGGTGGGGTTTGGGGCCATCGTGTTCGGCTTCATCGAGGCGCCGACGTACGGATGGGTGATGCCGACGACGACGGCGTTTGCCGTAGGCGGGTTCACCTGGGCGACAACCGCAGCGGTGTCGCTTTCGCTCGCCGCGTTTATCACGGGGGCCGTGTTTCTTTCGGGATTCGTGCTCTATGAGTTTGTCCTTGCGCGGCAGGGCAAAGAGCCGCTCTTCGACCTCCGCCTGCTACGCTACGTGGGGTTCCGTTTTGGACTGCTCACTGTGGGTGTCGTGGCGCTCGGCGAGTTTGGGATCCTATTCATCCTTTCACTCTATCTGCAAGAAGTACGTGGCCTGTCGGCGCTGAATACCGGTCTGCTGCTCCTGCCGTTCGCTGGTGGGGCGTTTGTGACGGCCCCCATTGCTGGAGTACTATCCTCTCGATTCGGGCCGAAGTGGGTCATCAGCGCGGGCATGTTGCTTGAGGCGCTCGCGATCTTTTTCATTAGCCGTGTCGTGCAGGTGGACACGCCGCTGGGAGTCTTTATTCCCATATTCCTGCTCTATGGCATTGGTTTGGGGCTGGCCATCGCGCAGTTGACAAACGTCGTGCTGAGCAATATTCCGCCGCAGTTCGCCGGTACAGGATCCGGCGCAAACAACACTCTGCGGCAGGTGGGCGCGGCAATCGGTGTCGCGATTCTGGGCGCGGTCCTCAGTAGCCAGGTTGCCTCGGTCAGTACGTCGCGGCTCAGCCAAAGCGCCAACATTCCAACGGTGCTCAAGCCGACGATTCAGCAACTGGTAGATCAGGGCCAGCCAAAACAAGTGATCATCGCGGTTGTACGCGACGTGGTCAAGGGCATCAATGCTGGTCAGCAGCACGGCGGACCCGGAGGGGCGCCGTCAGGCGCTCCAATGCTCGATGAGGCGGCAATCACCCACGCGACCGGCGCGATTCTCGACGACGCCGAGACGCAGGGCACCCGCGATGCTGGAATGTTCGCGGCGCTGTTTGTCTTGCTGGGGGCGGTCAGCTCCCTGCTGATCCCAAATCCGGCACGCAAGGATGACAGCGAGTCTGTCCCAGACGTTGCCTAACGTCGATGCGTCGGGATAATACCGGAAACAGCAGAACCCCGCCCGCGCGATGAATGTTTCGTCGCGCGGGCGGGTTGGCCAGGTACCCTGCAGGTTATTAGCTGGCGCGCCGGGAACGCTGATACTCGGTGCTGAGCTGCGAGATCAACTGTCGTGCCTCGGCATACGTCAGTGATGCATTTGGCTCAGGTTTGCCCAGCGCCACACACAACTTGCGAATGCTCACCAGTTGCTGTTCGCTCGCGACTGGCTCGTCGGAGCCCCTGGCTGGCGTAGCCTTAGCGACGGGTGCCGTTGGAGCAGCGGGGGCAGGCGTCGCGGGCGCCGTCTGGGTCGCCATGGCGCTGCTACGAGCGGCTGGGGCGGTTCGGCGCCGCTCTACTGGCGTATCCACCACGCGCTCGCCCTCGTCCATCTCTGGCGCAAATGCCGTGCCGTATCCGAGCGCAAGCAACGCTCGGCCCAGCGACTTGGTGCTGGCCTTCTCGGCGTAGTCCGGGAAGTCTTTGGCAGCCTCAGACCCGTACATCGTCGCCTCATTGCCAATCACATCACGCACATAGGTTTTGAAGTGCGCGAACCCAGCATCGCGGTCCTGCTCGACCAACTCAGTCCGAATGACATATGAGGTCGTCGCCAGCCCTTTGGCGATGAAGTCGCGCTGATCGCGGATGAACCACAACAACCGATTCTGGACGTTCATGTAGTCGCGCCCTTTGAGATTCATCAGGTGGGCGTTTGGATCATAATCAGCCGCGATGCGCCAGTTACTGGGATAGTGTGGTAGCGACTGGGTGGTGCGTGTATCTTGCTCGTTCATGAATTCTCCCCTCCTCAAGAGGTAGCGGGAGAAGGTCAATCACCTCCCGCCGACACCTCTCCATTCTTTGCGACTCCGGCAGAAACGGTTATTGTCACGTCGAAAGTAGAATATTTGTTCCATAGTGTAGCACGCGCTGCGTATCCGCGCAATTCCAGTTCCACGCGAGTTCCGACAGTGACGATGACTATATGGCCTCGATGGGGACAAATGAGGAAACATGTCTGGGCGGCCACCTCGTAGCCGCAGGAGCGTCCGGAACGTCTGAACTCTAGCGAGAGGCATATACAGCCAGTGACGGGCGCGGTACAATAGAGGGGTACGTCGCCGCCAGCATACGTTCGCCGCATGCCATGCCCAGGCGGCTGGAGCGCAATTCGTATCTTCGAGCAAGTCTGGCCCACGGGACGTGCAGCCCGCACAACGTCGTGCAGCAATTTGATGAGGAGCACAAACACATGTCTACCAGAATTACGATGCCACAGCTTGGTGAGTCCGTCTCCGAGGGAACTGTCGGCCGCTGGCTGAAACAGGAAGGCGAGACGATCAAGCGTGATGAGCCACTGGTAGAGATCATCACCGATAAGGTGACGGCGGAGTATCCGTCGCCAGTCACGGGGCGCGTCGTTAAGATCCTCGTCAAAGAGGACGAGACGGTGAAGGTTGGCGCCGAGATTGCCGAGATCGAAGAGGCCGGAGCGGCATCGAGCGGAACGTCTGGCGGTGGCGCAAGCGTCTCGTCTGGCGCGGTCGGTGGCGCGGGCGTGTCGGACAACGGCGGTACAGCATCCGCTAGCATGGCGACAAACGGCGTTAGTGGTAATGCCGGTGCAGTTGCGGCTGCCCCAAGAGCTTCGGCCGCCACGGCCACTCTAGAGCGCGTTTCCCCGCTCGCCCGGCGAATGGCTCAGGAGCATCAGATCGATCTGAACGAGCTGCAAGGCACTGGCGAGAGTGGGCGCATCCGTAAGGAAGACATTCTGGCGCACCTCGCGCAGCAGAGCCAACCCCAGGCGATCGCCACGGCTGCCGTTGCTGCCCCTGCTTCCGCGCCTGCCACCGCCGCCAGACAGCCCTCATCGCCGCAGCCAGCGGCCCCGGCAGCGGTTCCTGTGCCCGCGATGGACGGCGATCAACTGATCAACCCGTCGCCGGCGCGCCGCCTCATCGCGGAGCATATGGTACGCAGCAAACGCACATCGCCGCACGCCACCACGGTGTTTGAGGTCGATATGACCAATCTGTCTCGCTGGTTGACGCGCAACAAAGACGCCTTCCGCCAACGCGAAGGGTTCGGTATCTCGTTCCAGACGTTTGCGATCAAGGCCGCCGTCGAGGCGTTGCGTGAGCATCCCTACATCAACTCGTCGTGGACCGAGGACAACAAGATACTGTTGCACCACCAGATTAACATCGGCATCTCGATCGCGCTCGAAAACAACTTGATCGTGCCCGTTATCCGCAATGCCGATACGCTCAGCCTCGCGGGTATCTCGCGCGCCGTGAATGATCTCGTCACGCGGGCGCGGGCGAACCGATTGATGCTGGCTGATCTGCAGGGGGCGACGTTCACAGTCAACAATCCGGGCGTCTTTGGCACACTGATGTCGATGGCGATCATCAATCAGCCTAACGCCGCCATCCTGACCATGGATGCGGTCGTCAAGCGCCCTGTGATCATCGATGACGCGATCGCTATCCGCGACATGATGTATATGTCCATCTCGTTCGACCACCGTATTATCGATGGATTGTCCGCGGCGCAGTTCATGGGGGCGGTCAAGCGGCGACTGGAAAATTGGGGTCCAGACATCCAGGTCTATTAAGGCTTGGCCTACGACTGTGGAAAATGCGAAGCCCGCTGGCACACCACCGGCGGGCTTTTGCCGTCGTTGACGACAATTCAGCGTATGGAAGGATGAGTTGATGATGGCAATCCGCAACGTGGCGGGAACGGTGTACCGCGTCGTACACCTGCGTTGTTTGCGCTAGCCTGCCAGAGCCTCTGTGCGCTCTTCACGTACAGCGCCTACGACTGCGCTCAACACATCAAAGTCACGAGTGGCAAGGGTATACTGGTGCCACTCATACGTTTTGCGGAACGGAAGCTCAAAGTCAGGATGGCGGGCCTCCACGTAGAAGCCAGAGCCCGTCTTCCCCAGATACACCTCCGCACCCGTTCGAACATTCTCGTAGTGACGCATTGTTCTCTTTCCTCGACGATATGTTTTCGTGCGAGGGGCGAAGTATAACAGCACATTGCCCACGCCATCCCGTATTGTACATCATTCCTTCATCTTCTGCAGTCATCCAATAGTCCTAGGGACTGCGGGCTTGAAGCAGTACGCAACTGCCGCCAATGGCCCTGCCCTGTGCTATAATGCCCACCGTCGTTGGTTGCGAAAGAGGTACTACTCCGCATGTCTAGTGCGCCGAATAACTCCGTACCGGAGCGTCTACTCGTCTGTATTGCCTGGCCCTATGCGAAGACCAGCACCCACGTCGGTCAGATTGTCGGTTCGATTCTGCCCGGCGATATTTTTGCCCGCTACTCCCGTATGAGTGGCAAAGATGTTCTGATGGTCTCCGGCAGTGACGAGCATGGAACGCCAATTGTGGTAGATGCCGACCGCGAAGGCATTTCGCCGCGGGAGTTTGTCGCTCGCCATCACGCGCAGATCCTCGAAATCTGGCAGCGGTTGGGCATTTCCTGGGACCTCTACACCGAGACGACGACCGAAAACCATTACCGCGTCACTCAGGATTTCTTTTTGCGGCTGCTCGAAAAGGAATACATCTACAAAGACTCGATGAACTCGCCCTATTGCCCCACTGACCAGCGCTTTCTGCCAGATCGCTACATCAACGGCACGTGCCCCTATTGCGGATTTGCCGACGCGCGCGGCGACCAGTGTGACAATTGCGGGCGCACGCTCGATCCGGAGCAGTTACTGAATCCCCGCTGCCGATTGTGTGGCAGTGTCTCCAGCGCCATCGAGATCCGTCCCACCGAGCATTTCTTTCTCGACCTCCCCAAGTTCGAGCCGCAATTGCTGGCCTGGCTCGAGGCAAATAAAGCGCGCTGGCGTCCCAATGTCACCAACTTCGCGCTGAACTGGATCCGCGAAGGGTTGCGCGCGCGTGCCATCACCCGTGACCTCGACTGGGGCGTGCCCGTACCACTGCCGGGATTCGACGACAAGCGTATCTATGTCTGGTTCGACGCCGTCATTGGCTACCTCTCTGCCAGCATCGAATGGGCGGCTGTCAACGGCCATCCTGACGCCTGGAAGCCGTTTTGGGAGCTCTTGCCCGATGGCTCGGCTCCGTCGCGGTCATATTACTTCATTGGCAAGGACAACATTCCCTTCCATACGATCATCTGGCCCGCGATGCTGCTCGGCTATGGCGGCCTGACGATTCCCTATGATGTGCCGGCTAATGAGTTCATGACGATGGGCGGCTTCAAGGCGTCGAGCAGCCGCGGCAATGTCATCTGGACGAAAGATGTGCTTGACCTCTATGGGCCCGATCCGCTGCGCTTCTATCTCGCGAGCACGATGCCAGAGACGCACGACACCGACTTCACCTTCGACGAACTGGTCCGCCGCAATAACGATGAGTTGGTCGCCACCTATGGCAACGCGGTCCACCGGCTGCTGACCTTCGCCCACCGCAACTTCGAGGGCAAGGTGCCTCAGCCGGGAACACTCGGAGCGGCGGATAATGCGATGCTCGCAGCGGTGAGGCAGGGTCTGGTCGCCGCGGGTGAAGCGATCGAGTCCGTTCGCCTGCGCGATGGCCTGGGCGAGGCGATGTCCGTTGCGCGCGCCGCCAACCGCTATCTCGACGAGCAGGCGCCATGGAAGCGCATCAAGACTGACCGCGAGGGCGCCGCCACCACCGTGCACACGATGATACAGGTGCTCAATGGCCTCAAAGTGCTGTTTGCGCCGTACGTCCCGTTCTCGTCCCAGCGGCTGCACGAGTTGCTCGGGTTCAGCGGCGATGTTGAGGACTGTGCCTGGCGCGCGGATGAAGTGCCCGTCGGGCAGGTACTCCCGGTGCCGACGCCGTTGTTTGCCAAGTATGATCCTCCCATCGCGACAGAGGGAAGCGCCCAGTAGCCCTACGTGGTCTGGAAGGAGATAGCTGATGCGGCGCATTGCGATTCTGGCAGAAGGCAGCTTCGACCGCCAGGGCGCGAAGACAGCCGTTGGCGTGCTGCGCTACAGCCAGGATACCGTTGTGGCCGTCATCGACAGTACCCGCGCGGGACAGGACGCCGCCGTCGCGCTTGGGGATCCGTCCGGGCCAGGACGAGGCATTCCAGTTGTCGCCGACTTTGCCGCCACCCTACCGTTTCAGCCTGATACATTACTGATTGGTATCGCGCCGATCGGCGGGCGGCTGCCCGATGCCTGGCGCGCCCAGGTGATTGAGGCGCTGGCGGCTGGGTTGGAGGTCGTCAGCGGGCTGCATCAGTTCCTCGGCGACGATCCAGAGTTGGCGGCGGTAGCCGCGGAATTCCACGGGCACATTTTGGACGTGCGGCGGCCGCCAGAGAACCTCGCGATGCGCATCCGCGAGGGGACGCCACACCGTGCCGGGAGCCATGTCGTCACGTTCTGCGGCAGCGACTGCAATGTTGGCAAAATGACCGCCTGCGTCGAATTAGACCG